>NZ_JASGFR010000026.1:0-56620 GCF_047605405.1 Rhodomicrobium sp.
CCGCCACCGTAATAGCCGCCCCTGAACCCGATGGGGCGGGCGTAGCCGCGATTGAAACCCCGGTTGAAACCGGGGCCGAAGCTGGCGCGCTGAAACCCGCCGCCGCCACGATAGCTAAACCGGGAACCGATAGGAGAGGCGCCTCTAAAGCCGCCGCCTCTGAAGCCTGCACCACCGAAACCGCCGCGTCCGCCATCGCGGACGAGCGTTACAGAACTCTGCGCGCCGCTCGCGGTCAGATTATCGCTGCTCGCTCCCAGCGGAGACGGCGCAGCACCTGCCGCAGTCGCGAGGCCGAATGCCGATAATCCCAGCGCTGCCACCGCCGGGACTAGAAGTCGTTTCGTTCGCATGTGAGACCCACTTCCTCTGTATTGGGGTTGTGTTTGCCGCTGCCGCGTCGTCGCTCACGACCCCGCTGCAACTGCGCACGCACCCGGTCACACGCCACTGACCGCGCTCGAACGCAGGTGTGATTGGATCACCCCGCGAGTTAATGAAAGGTAGAAAGATACTTGAGCTTTGGCGCTGCAAAGTAGGAAAGAAGAATTGAAGGTCAACTCTTGTCTAATCGGTCGCGGCCAATTTACGCAAAAGCTCAATATCGATAAAAGTACAACTATTAGCGTTGCCTGACAAAATCTTGGCTGGAGAATCCGGCTCCCCGAGATTATCGACCAGAAGCGTCGCGCCAGCGAAGTCGTTCGATGCGGTATAGTCGTTCAGGGCCACGATAACTTTCAGCCCGGCACCCAGCGCCGCACGCAATCCGGGTGCGGAATCTTCCACGGCGAGGCAGTCACCGGGAGACAACTGAAGCGCGCCCAGCACATGGAGGTAAATGTCGGGCGCCGGCTTCTTGCGCTGAACGGCATCGCCCGCGCCGATCACCTCAAACCAGCCGAGCGCTTCAGGCATCGTCGCGTCGAATAGCGCCGTCACGTTCTCCGGCGAGGTCGTCGTCGCGATGGCGAGCCGCACGCCCGCTTGTTTCGCGTCGTGCAAAAGGCGCGCTACGCCCGGCCGAAGCGGAATGCCGCCGCCGGCGAGAAGCGTCGCGTAGTGCCTGGTCTTCGCTCCATGCAGCGCGGCGATGAAATCGGCAAGCGGCTGCCCGGTCGGCGGCGTAAAGGATGGCCGGTATCGCTCGATATAGTGCGCGAGGCGTTCCTTGCCGCCGGTCACCGCAAGAAGATCTGTGTAGAGGGCCCGCGTCCAGTCCCAGTCGAGATGCGCATCAGCGAACGCTCGGTTGAAGGCAAGGCGATGCCCCTCTTCCGTCTCGGCCAGCGTTCCGTCGACATCGAAAATCAGTGCCCTGAGTTCGGTCATGCGCGTCAGCCCCTTGCTTCCTGGATCAGCTTGACATCCAAAGACGGGATGAGGGGCGAACGGCGATAAACACCGTTCGAGGGCTCCTCTCATCCCGCCTCCCTCCCATCAGGAGAGACTCTTTGGCGGTTATGCGGAGGAGATCAACTCCAGCCACTCGTCCTCGGTCATCACTTTCAGACCGAGGTCTTCCGCCTTTTTCAGCTTCGAGCCCGCGCCCGGACCCGCAACAAGATAGGTTGTGGCTTTCGATACCGAGCCCGCAACCTTCGCGCCGAGCCGCTCGGCCTGAGCCTTGGCCTCGTCGCGCGTGAATCGTTCCAGCTTGCCGGTGAAAACCACCGTTGCGCCCGCGAGCAGTGAAGAAACCTGATCGGGCTTGTAATCCTCGATGGTCAGTTCGTGCTGAAGCGCATCCACCACCTCGCGGTTATGCGGCTCGTCGAAGAAATCCACGATGGACTGCGCGACGACGTCGCCAATCCCGTCGATCTCATTCAGTTTGGCCAGAATGATGGCCTTATGCAGCGACCTCTTGTCATCGGTCGAGGCGCGTTCGAGCAAAAGTTCGTCGCCCGCCCGAAGGTCGCTGGCGTCCGGCTCGGCCATGGCGGCGCGCAGCGCGTCCAGCGAGCCGAACGTCTTCGCCAGAAGCTTCGCCGTCGTCTCGCCCACATGACGGATGCCGAGGGCGAAGATGAAGCGCTCAAGCGAGATCGTGCGCCGCGCCTCGATGGCCGCGAAGAGGTTCGCCGCCGACTGCGGTCCCCAGCCCTCCTTCTCGGCGAGCTTCGGCAGGGTCACGCCGTCACGCGCGGCCATCGTGAAGATGTCGGCGGGTGCCTTGATGCGACCCTCGTCGAAGAACGCCTGAATGTGCTTCTCGCCCAGTCCCTCTATGTCGAAGGCGTGGCGCGACACGAAATGCCGGAGCCGCTCCACGGCCTGCGCCGCGCAGATGAGGCCGCCCGTGCAGCGGCGCACCGCGTCGAGCTTGCCGGTCTTCGGGTGGGCCTCCCGCACGGCATGGCTGCCGCAGACGGGGCAGAGCGTGGGAAACGCGAACGGCTCCGCGTCGGCGGGGCGCTGGTCCAGCACCGGGCCGAGGATTTGCGGGATCACATCGCCCGCGCGCTGCACGATCACCGTATCGCCGATGCGCACATCCTTGCGGCGGATTTCGTCCTCGTTGTGAAGCGTCGCGTTCTGCACGACGACACCGCCGACGGTGACGGGCGCGAGCTTTGCCACGGGTGTCAATGCGCCCGTCCGGCCCACCTGAACGTCGATACCGTTCAGCACCGTGGTTGCCTTCTCGGCGGAGAATTTATGCGCGGTCGCCCAGCGCGGCGTGCGGCTGACGAAGCCGAGCCGCTCCTGAAGGTCGAGCCGGTTCACCTTGTAGACGACGCCGTCTATGTCGTAGCCGAGCGAGGCGCGCTTCATCTCGATGGCGCGATAGACCGCGAGCATCTCCTCGACCGAGCGGCAAAGCTCCACCGGCGGAAGCGGGAAGCCCCACCCACGAATCGCCTGAAGCACACCGAAATTCGTGTCCGCGGGGAGCGCGCTTGCCTCGCCCCAGCCCCAGGTGAAGAAGCGCAACGGCCTGACAGAAGTGATCGCCGGGTCGAGCTGGCGCAGCGAGCCCGCCGCCGCGTTCCTCGGGTTCGCGAACATGCGACCACCCTTGCCGATCTGCCGCTCGTTCAGCGCCTGAAAGTCGGCGTGGCTCATATAGACCTCGCCGCGCACCTCGAACACAGCGGGCACATCGTTCGCGCGGATCGTCTGCGGTATGTCGGCGATGGTGCGGACGTTCGCTGTCACGTCCTCGCCCTCCGAGCCGTCGCCGCGCGTGGCCGCCACGGCCAGCCGTCCATTCTCATAGCGAAGCGACACGGAAAGGCCGTCGATCTTCATTTCGGCGGTGACGTCGAGCGCCTCGCCGGGCTCGAATTTCAGGAAGCGTCGCACGCGGCCCGCGAAATCGGCGACATCCTCATCCGAGAACACATTGCCGAGCGAGAGCATGCGGACCGTATGGCGCACCTTCGCGAACTTGTCGGACGGCGTTGCGCCGATTGTCTGCGACGGGCTCTCCGGCGTGATGAGCGAAGGGAACGCCGCTTCCAGCGCATCGAGGCGCAGGCGCAGGCGGTCATATTCGGCGTCGGAAATTTCCGGCGCGGTCTTTTCATAATAAAGCCGGTCATGGCGCGCGATCTCGGCGGCGAGCGCGTCATGCTCGTCCTTCGCGTCTTCGGCGGAAAGATGCTCGGCGTGCTTCAGCGCCTCGTCGCGGAATGCTGCCTCGCTCTGCGCGGGCGGCGGCGCAATCTCCGTTTCAGGCGAGCGCACGAGCGCTTGCTGCGCGGCGTCCTCCGTCCCCGCCTTGCGGGACCGGCGCGGTGTCTTCGAGGGCTTGGCGCCCCCCGTGTCAGGCGACATGATGCGCTCCGACATGGCGCGCCCCGATCAGACTTTCGGCGGCGGCGCGGGCTTCGGCCGTGACCTCCTTGCCTGCAAGCATGCGCGCGATTTCCTCGCGCCGGCCTTCCATGCTCAGCGTTTCGGCGCTGGTGGTAACGACGATGGCGTCGCCTTCGCCGCGCGCGGCCTTGTGAAGCCGGATGTGCTGGTTCGCGTTCGCAGCAACCTGCGGCGAATGTGTTACGGCCAGCACCTGCGCGCGGGTGCCGAGCCGCGCCTGCCGTTCGCCGATGGCCGCCGCCGTCGCGCCGCCAACGCCCGTGTCGATTTCGTCGAACACCAGAACGGGCGCGGTCGCCTTTTCGGCGAGAACCACCTTCAACGCAAGCAGGAACCGGGCAAGCTCGCCGCCCGACGCCACCTTCATCAGCGGTCCCGGCTTTGCGCCCGGATTGGTTTGCACATGGAACATCGCCTGCTCGCGCCCGAATGGACCGCCGCGAAGGCCGCTGCGGTCTTCCGGCATGGGCTCGATTTCGGTGATGAAGCGTGCCTTGTCGAGCTTGAGCGGCGCAAGCTCCGCCTGCACGGCAGCGTCGAGCTGGGCGGCGGTCGCGCGGCGTTTTTCGGTCAGCGCGTCGGCAGCTCCGGCATAGATCGCGGCGGCTTCAGCCGCGACCTTTCGCGCGGCGATCAGATCTTCCTCGCCGGTTTCGATGCGCGCGAGGTCGGCGCGGAATCGGGCGTGGAGCGCGGGCAGGTCGTTCACCGTCACGCGATACTTGCGGGCGACCGCGCGCAGCCGGAACAGCCGCTCCTCGATGGCTTCGACATTGCCGCCGCTCTCACCGCGAAGCTGCGCTTCAACGAGTTCGCGCGCCTCCTCCGCCTCGATCAGCACGCGTTCCAGCGCCGCCTGTATGGGCTTCAGCGCGTCGGGGATATTCGGCGTACGCTCCAGACGGCGAAGCGCGGCGCTGAGCTTTGTGGCGGGGAATTGCGGTGCGTTCAGCGCGTCTGCGATGTCTTCGAGGTCGGCGCGGGCCTTTTGC
Source organism: Rhodomicrobium sp. (assembly GCF_047605405.1). Lineage (NCBI taxonomy): Bacteria > Pseudomonadati > Pseudomonadota > Alphaproteobacteria > Hyphomicrobiales > Hyphomicrobiaceae > Rhodomicrobium > Rhodomicrobium sp. The sequence continues at coordinate 4,818 of NZ_JASGFR010000026.1, forward strand.
GCGGCAACGATGGCGGTGCGACGGGTCGCGAGGTCGTCTTCCTCACCCGGCTGCGGCGCGAGCTGGTTCAGCTCCTCGCAGGCCGCCGTGAGATAGTCCTTTTCACGCTCGGCCACGGCCAGAGCCTTCTCAAGCTCGTCCACGGACTTGTTCTTTTCGCGCCACGTCTCCCATAGCCGCGACACCTCCTGAACCTCGCCGATGAGGCCGCCGAACTGATCGAGCAAATGGCGGTGGGTGGCGGGATCGAGCAGGGCGCGGTCGTCATGCTGGCCGTGAATTTCGACGAGCATCTTTCCGAGCTGCTTCAGAAGGCCGGTCGACACCGGGCGGTCATTGATGAAGGCCTTCGTGCGGCCATCCTCGCCCTGCACGCGGCGAAGAATGAGCGTGTCCTCACGGTCGAACCCCTGCTCGGCAAGGAGCGCCATCGCGGGGTGCGCGTCGTGGAGGTCGAAAGAGGCGGTGACGCTCGCGCTCGTCGCGCCGCGCCTCACGAGGCCGCCGTCGCCGCGCGCGCCGAGCGCAAGGCTCAGGCTGTCGAGGATGATGGATTTGCCCGCGCCGGTCTCACCCGTGAAAACGGTGAAGCCCTTCTCGAAACCGAGATCGAGCTTATCGATAAGAACGATGTCGCGGATTGACAGGGCCACAAGCATGCCGATTCCTTACGCGATTCTTGGCGCGCCGGCACCCGTCACCTGCTCCGCGCGCGTCAGCCGATATGCTCCACGAGGATCGTAACGCCGATGATGCAGAGCGCAAGACCCGCTGCCACTTCGGTCATGCGCCCGAATCGTTCGCCGATCAGCCGCCCCAGCATCATGCCCGCCGACGACATGAGGAAGGTCGCCAGGCCGATGGCGATGGCAATCGTGGTGATGTCCACGTCGAGGATCGCAAGCGACACGCCGACGGCCATGGCGTCGATACTGGTTCCGATTGCGGTTGCGACGAGCAGCAGGAAGGACTGCGCGACAGCGGGCCGCTCTTCTTCCTGCGCGAACAAGGCGAGCCAGAGCATGCGAAGCCCGACGCCGCCGAGCAGCGCGAACGCGATCCAGTGGTCCCACGCCTGCACGTACTTGCTGGCCGCCATGCCCGCCGCCCAGCCGATGACCGGCGTCAGCGCCTCCACCGTGCCGAAGATGAAGCCCGTGCGCAGCGCCTCGCGCAAACGCGGCTTCTTGCACGCGGCGCCCCGCGCAAGCGACACGGCAAAGGCGTCGACGGACATTGTGAAGGCGAGCACGGCGATTGCAGTCGGGGTCACGATGGCTTCCAAAAAAAGAAAGGCGCCGCAGAGCGCTGAGGCGCAGACGGCGCGAATAGGGTTTGTGCGTTTCCGCTGAGTGGCGCGGTCGCTGACTTTCTTCGGCCAGGCGGACACAAAAAGCATCGTGCCACCGAAGACGGCCTATCCTTAAGCCGCCCCGATGGCCGATGTCAAAACTTAGGCAGTGCTATGAAAATGAGCCTAGCCTGCAACGCTGCCGACAGTCCGCTTCCAGGCGTGGCTGATCCACGAGCCGGTGTCTTCACGCGGCGCGGTGCCGCCAGACTGAAGCAGGGCGTAGGCGTCCTTGTACCAGGGGCTGTCGGGGAAGTTATGTCCGAGAACGGCCGCCGCAGTCTGCGCCTCGTTCACGATGCCGAGCGCCATGTAGCATTCGGTCAGGCGCATCAGCGCCTCTTCCACATGTGTCGTCTGCTGGTAGTCGGTGACGACCGTCTTGAAGCGGTTCACCGCTCCGAGATAGTTGCCCTTCTTCTGCCAGTAACGGCCGACTTCCATTTCCGACGCGGCGAGGGTGTCGCGCGCGAGCTTGACGCGCCGCTTCGCGTCTTCCACATAGCGGCTGTCCGGGTAACGGCGAATCAGCGTTTCGAGTTCTGCGATGGCTTTCTTCGTTTCGCCCTGATCACGCGTCGGCCCGGAAATGCGCTCGAAATAAGAACTGGCGATGATTTCCTGCGCCAGAGCGGCTTCCTTGCTACCGGGATGCAGCGCGAGGTAACGGCGCGCGGCGGCGACGGCTTCAGGGCCCTTGCCGGCTTTCTGATAGGCGTAAGCAGCCATCAGTGTGGCCTTCTTGGCTTCTTCCGAATAGGGGTAAAGCTGGTCGATCCGCTCGAAGATCTCTGCGGCCTTGTTGTTCTTGCCCTGGCCGAGGAGGTCGTCAGCTTCCTTATAGATCTGGTCCGGCGGGCGCTGGTCGAGCGGCGTCGATTCGGAACTTGAAAACAACGAGCCCATCGATCCGCAGCCGCCAAGTGAACTGGTCAGCGTCGTCGCGAGAATGACTACTGCGAGAGTTTGCCCGATCGATCGCAATCCCATCGTCCTTGCTCCAGGCCCCGTATTTCGAGTTCGAGCGATACTGCGCGACTCGGGTTCCGCTATTGTTACGTTCTTGTACGGCGAAAAGCCGCAAAATGATGGTGAAATGCGGAGTTTTTCAGTCAAAGCGTTTGCGGGGGAAAACTTGTCGGCGCGGCGTGAGCAATTTGCCACCGGCAAACCGGCGATTGGCCTGGCGCCGTAACGCAAAATGACCGGGACAAGCCCGGCCATTTGCAGATGGGATTCATCAATCGTTTTCAGGTGCGAAATTCGGTGTTGCGAAGGCGATACCGAAATCGGCGCGCGGCGAAACGTAATGGCGGCGCGTCTTGTCGGCGGCTTCGACGATGGTCCACGCGTCGCGGTTTTCGTAAAGCGCGTGCAGCATCATCGAATTGAGCTTGTGGCTTGGGCGCTTCGAGCGATAGAGGCCGAGGATCGCCGCGCCCGCGAGAGCGAAGTCGCCGACGGCGTCGAGCGTCTTGTGGCGAACGAATTCGTCCGGATAGCGCAGGCCCTCCGGGTTCAGGATGCGATCCTCGCCGATGGCGACAGTGTTTTCCAGCGACGATCCCAGCGCGCGACCGGCAGCCCAGAGCTGCTTCACATCCTTCATGAAACCGAAGGTGCGGGCGCGGCTGAGGTGCTTCTTGAAAGAAGCCGGGGTTACTTCGAGGTCGATGCGCTGACGGCCGATCAACGGCGTGGGGAAATCGATTTCGATGTCGAGGCGGAAACCGTCATAGGGGAAGATTTCACCGATGGAGCCGCCGTCCCTGACGGTGACGGGACGGAGAATCTTGATGTAGCGGCGCGCTTCGTCGAGTTCGCGAACGCCCGCCTCTTCGATGGCTCTCACGAACGGTTCCGCGCTGCCGTCGAGGATCGGCAGTTCGTTGCCGTCAACCTCGATATCCGCGTTATCGATGCCCATGCCGCGCAGGGCCGAAAGCAGGTGCTCCACGGTGGCGACGGAGGCGCCGCCGGCGCCGCTGATCACGGTGCAGAGGGTCAGATTGGTTACGGAGCGGAAATCGCCGGGGATATGGCCCGCATTCTTTCCGCCGGAAACGTAGAAATTATAGCCGGTGTTGGCCTCGGCCGGGTGGAGGATCAGCGATACTTCCGCGCCACTGTGCACGCCCGCCCCTTTCAGGACGATTTCGCGCTCAAGAGTGGTTTGCCTGTTCGAATAGCTTCGAAAGCTCATAAGAGTGCGCCGTTTTTTTTGTGCCACGGTGCCTTCCTTTGCCGAAGGAATGCACCCCCCATCGTGTGCCGGACGATGCCCAATGGCTTCTATGCGAGCATCGGTAGCTACACGCTACTCTTGGGCCGGCGATCTGCCGGTACGCGCGCGGAAGCTCAATACATCCGACCTGCGGCAAAGTTAGCCGGGCAACTTGGCGTGCTTCAAATCACGCTTTTTAACAGTCTGTTACGGGGAGGTCTGACAGTTCGACACAACCGAAAACGGCGCCCGGGAGAGGCCCCAAGCGCCGTACGCAGAGGTTGAGAAAGATAACCTGCGATCAGGATGCAGGTTTTCTAAAAAATTTAGGAATATCAATCGCTTCGTCGCCATTTTGGCGCGTGGCCGCAGGGTCGCCGTCCATGTCGTCGCTGGTGTCGTCATGGCTTGCGCCATTCCGACGCCCTTGTTCCGCCACAGTTTTTTCATGATTGGTGCGTGGCTGAAGAGCAACAGATTTGGTCTGCGGCGAGGCGTTTGATTTCGTCGTGCTGCGATCCCGGCCCGCCATCCAGTCGAAGAAACCGCGAGGCTTGCCCGAACTTCGATTCGAGGCGCCATTGTTGCCGCCACCGTCGGATTGTCCGAGTTCGGGAAAATCCGAGAATGTGAGCGGTCGCCTCGGTGCGCGAGCGGTCTTCGCGGGGGGCACCGGCTCGAAACGCTGGCCGTTATCCGCCGGAACGGGCGGCGCGACGTCATCGCCGCCGCGTCTTCCCTTCGGTTCGAGAACGACGCGCCGATCCTGCGGCTGACGCGCCGGTTGCTCGCGCAATCCGCCGAACGGCGCGCGGCGCTGCGGAGGCTCCTGCTGGACGGACTGCATCCGCTCGGCGAGCCCCGCGTCTTTCTCCACGGGCGGCGGCGGTGCAACGTGCTGGGAGGCAACGCCGGAGTGAATGCCGGTCGCGACCACGGACACCCGCAGCCTGTTTTGAAGCGACTGATCGAACGTCGCCCCGACGATGATGTTCACGTCCGGATTTTCTTCCGGGTCGACCTCGCGGCGGATTCGGGACGCGGCCTCCTCCACCTCGTACAGCGTCATGTCGAAACTGCCGGTGATGCTGACGAGCAGCCCCTTCGCACCGCGCATCGACACTTCGCCGAGCAGCGGATTGGAAATCGCGGCTTCCGCCGCCTGCAGTGCGCGCTTTTCGCCTTCGGCTTCGCCGGTGCCCATGAGCGCGGTGCCCATGTTCTGCATCACGGTGCGAACGTCGGCGAAGTCGAGGTTGATCAACCCTTCCTTAACCATAAGATCGGTGATGCAGGAAACCCCCGAACGCAGCACATCGTCGGCGCGCGAGAAGGCATCCGCAAAGGTGGTGCGCTCGCTCGCGACGAGGAACAGGTTCTGGTTCGGGATGACGATCAGCGTATCGACATGTTGCGCGAGCGCGGCGATGCCGGCATCCGCGGTGCGCATGCGGCGCTGGCCTTCGAATTCGAATGGTTTCGTTACCACGGCGACCGTGAGCACGCCGAGTTCCTTGGCCGTGCGCGCAATGATCGGTGCCGCGCCGGTGCCGGTTCCGCCGCCCATACCCGCCGTGATGAACAGAAGATGCACGCCGTCGAGATGGGAGCGGATTTCCTCGATGGCTTCTTCGGCGGCAGCCGCGCCGATCTCCGGGCGTGAGCCGGCGCCAAGACCTTCGGTGATGCCGATGCCCATCTGAATGGTGGTGTAGGCCCCGGACGACGCGAGCGCCTGCGCGTCCGTGTTCGCGGCGATGAATTCCACGCCTTCGAGCCCAGCTTCGACCATGTTGTTCACGGCGTTGCCGCCAGCGCCACCCACGCCAATAACCGTGATGCGCGGCCGCAACTCCGTCAGACCAGGAAGTTGCAGGTTAATTCCCATGGCAGCCTCGTCAGCTTCCCCTTCGGACGTCGCGAAATGCCCGCCCGCTCATATGCGACGACCGAATGTGCGGACAACCTTCACAAAAAGCTTGTACGCAGCCATTGGCCGATTCGAGACGCGTAGCTACTGTCTTGAGACGGCAACTCAGGCGCATAGGGCATTTCGCCCGCAGACTGGTGCCGGCTTGCATAAAGACACCCCCCCACTAGCGCGCTCAACACGTTTCCCGCGTTGAGACCGTTCAAGCTCAAGGGCTTCGCGGTTCTCACCTCCGCCGCAAACAGATGCGAAGCAAGCTCGCGGATTCCCGGTAGCAGGCTGCCGCCGCCTGTCAGCACCGCGCCCCCATTCGGTACAGAGTATCCTGCACCTTTTAACCGTTCATTAACGGCCCTGAGGTGGTCCGATGCCCTCGATCGAATGATATGATTGAGGGAAAATTTGGACACCGGCTCCCCGGTCTCGCCATTCTGGACAGGGAGGTCGATGTCGGCCTGCAAATTGTCGTAGACGCTTCCGTAGCGGACCTTCAGCCGTTCGGCCTCGAATTTCCGCAGCGAAAAGGCCCGCGCGATTTCCTCGGAAACGGCCTGACCGCCAAAATCAAGGCATTCCAGAAACATCGGTACGCCGTGCCGGAACAGCACGATCCCGGTGGTCTGCGCGCCCATGTCGATCACGAGGACGCCTGACATGCGTTCGAGCGCATTCGTCACACTGAGCGCCGAAGCGATCGGCCCCGCCAGGACGGTGCGCACGTTAAGCAGACTTTTGCCGAAGCATGTTCCGAGTTGATGCTGGCCGCGGATCGGCATCGAAATCGCGATCACATCCGTTTCGGCGCTTGGCGGGTGGTTCGCAAAGGCCGACTCCGCTCCCGCTTCGCCGGACGATGTGAAGAGATGCAGAAGCTTTCGCTGGGTTCGCGCGCAGTGCTCCTCGGCAGCCACCGAGATGGCTTCGATGTCCTCTCTGGCAAGCCCCGCATGGCCGAGCCTTGCCTCGAATACCTCCGCGATAAGCCCGGAGAACTGGCCGGTAACGAGCACGTCTTCCACGGTCACGCCAGCCTGCGTTTCCGCTTGGCCGACTGCGCGGCGAATGCTTGTCTCGATAGCCGCGAGGTTCGCGATCCGGCCGCCGGAAATCCCCGATGAACGCACCAGCGCGCTGCCGATCACGCGGAGATTGCGCGCGCCGACGTCGAAACCGAAACGCGGTGACGAGAGCAGAACGACCGCGCACGCCACCTTTTGCGCGCCAAGGTCAACAACGGTGATGATGTCGTCTCGTCCCTTGAACGGCCATAACCGCGACGGACCGCGCGAGGCCTGCCGCCGTTCGTCCGTCATAATGCCTTGCCCCTTCTCGGCGGCAATGCCGTTTGCGGGGCAGGGGAGGAGGTCAAAAGCGCGATCGCTTTGTCGCGATTGGCCGTGGTCGGCTCACGCAATTGCAGGATCGTGCGATGCGTCAGTCGCAGATCGATGGTGTCGAGAGCCATTTCCGCAATCTTCGAGTTGGCGAGAACAGAGTCAAGTCTTGAAAGAGTTAACTCACCCACCTTGCGCGGAAGTTTCAGGATGACGCCGCTGTCAAGCTTCACCTGCCAAAATCGCTCGGCGACGAAGCTCGCCTCGGCCACGCGGGAGCGGATCGACTCCCGGTCGGCAAGCGACTCGATGAATGCCGCCGCTTCCGCTGGCGCGCCCTCGCCCGAGAACAGGAGCAGCGTTTCAAATTGCCCTTCCGACGGGCCGAGCACGCGCCCTTCGCGATCGACCACCTGAACGACGCCCGCTGCGTCCTTCCAGCGCGCGTAGGGCTCCCGCTCGGTCAGCACCACTTCGAGGCGCGAGGGCAGCACGCGACGCACCTCGGCGGACTTGATCCAGCCGAGCGCGAGCAGGCGATCGTGCGCCGCCGCCGCGTCGTAAGACAGCGAAGATTGCTCGAAGGGGAGTTGCAGCGCCTTCAGCAGCGTTTCCTTCGGCGTGTTGTCGGAGCCGGATACGGCCAGATCTTCGAGCCGGAAACCGGCATCGTATGCTGCCTTGTCGGCAAAGTTTGCCGCCTCGTCGAACAGCGATTTCGTCACGCCCGACAGATAGAGGCCATAGATCGCTGTCGCGACCAGAAACGCCATGCTGACGACGAAGCCCGCGCGCGCGGCGCGGTCCGCATCCACCAACCCGAATTGAAACAGGGATGGCGCCGCAGCGGCATCCTTATCCGGTTGCGCTGCCCTCGGTTCCGGGCCTTTCGCGCCGACCGCACACGAAACTAACGATTGCAAGAGGCGTCCTCCACAATCCACCGCACAAGTTCACCAAACGACAATCCAGCATGGGCGGCGAGTTCCGGAACGAGCGATGTCGCGGTCATCCCCGGCTGGGTGTTGACCTCAAGACAGACAAGTTCGCCCGTGCCTTCCGGCCGATCGTCCAGACGGAAATCGGCACGGCTTACGCCCCGGCAGCCCAACGCGTGGTGCGCGTCGACCGCCATCTTCTGAATATTTTCGTAAATTTCCGGTGAAAGTTGTGCCGGCAGAATGTGGTATGAGCCTCCTTTGGCGTATTTTGCTTCGTAATCGTAGAAGACGAGCCCCTCGGCGGGCTTGATTTCGATGATGCCGAGCGCGCGATCCCCAAGGACGGCGCAAGTCAGTTCACGGCCGGCGACGTAACGCTCGACGAGCACGTCGCCATGCGTCCAGTCGGAGCGCGTCAGTTCCTGCGGAGGATACTCGAAGTCGTTGCGGACGATGAATACGCCGACGCTCGACCCCTCGCACACAGGCTTGACCACATAGGGCGGCGGCAGCAGATGGCGCTGCGCGGCTCTGGCCGGGCTTGCCACGACGCCGGCGGCCACGGGAACGCCCGCCGCCTTCATCGCAACCTTGGCGCGCGCCTTGTCCATCGCCAGCGCCGATGCCAGCACGCCTGAGTGCGTATACGGAATTTCGAGCGTCTCAAGAATGCCCTGAACGCAGCCGTCCTCGCCCCATTTGCCGTGCAGGGCGTTGAAGCAGGCGTCGGGCTTCAGTGCGGCGAGCCGGTCGGCGATGTCGCGGCCGACGTCGATGCGCGTGACGCGGTAGCCTTGCGCTTCGAGCGCGCCCGCGCAGGCCCCGCCCGAATTCAGCGAAACCTCGCGCTCCGAAGACCAGCCGCCCATCAGCACGGCGATATGGTGAAAGGTCTTCGTCATTCGGCGGCCGCCAGCGCTGCGCTCGTCGGCGCGTGCACGCCGATGCGCTTGATTTCCCAGTCGAGCATGATGCCTGTCTTCTCGAATACGCGCTTTCGCACGGTCTCGCCCAGCGTCTCGATATCGGCGGCTGTGGCGTTCTGGTCGTTGATGAGAAAGTTGCAGTGCATCTCCGACATGTGCGCGCCGCCGACGCGGAAGCCCCGGCAGCCCGCCTCGTCGATGAGCCGCCACGCGCTCTTGCCGGGCGGGTTCTTGAACGTCGAACCGCCCGTGCGGCTCTTGATGGGCTGGTTTGCCTCGCGGTATTCGGCGACGCCCTGCATCTCGCGCTCGATCTCGGCCGGATCGCCGGGAACGCCCTCGAAGACGGCGTGAGTGAAGATCTGGTCGTCAGGCACGCCGCAATGGCGGTAGGTGAAGCCCATGCCCGCGTTGTCGTAGACATGCACCGCGCCACCGCGGTCGACCGCGCGCGCTTCAACGACCACGTCCTTCGTTTCGCCGCCATGCGCGCCCGCGTTCATGCGCAGCGCGCCGCCGACCGTGCCCGGGATGCCGCGATAGAAGGCGAGCTTGGCGATGCCCGCCTGCGCCGCCGCCTGCGCGAGCCTAACGTCCGGCACCGCCGCGCCGACGCGAATGCGCGCGCCATCAAGCGGCTCGATGGCGTTGAAGCCGCGCCCGAGCCGGATGACCACGCCCGGCACGCCTCCATCGCGTACGAGAAGGTTCGAGCCGACGCCCACCGCCATCACCGGGACGTCAGCCGGGCAGCGCGAAAGGAAATAGGCGAGATCCTCCTCGTCTGCGGGCTTGAACAGCACCTGCGCGGGGCCGCCGACGCGAAGCCACGTCAACTCGCTCATGGACGCGTTCGGCAGGAGCTTGCCGCGAAGCTCCGGCGCGTCGGCCAGAAGCGCTGGTGCGATGTCGGGGAACACGGCCTTACTCCGCCGCGCCAGCAAAGGCCGGATAATGGCTCAGCTTCTCGGGAAGTGCGCGCGCCCATTCCGAGATCGTGCCCGCGCCGAGCGTCAGCACGAGGTCGCCGGGTTGGGCGACCGTCGCCAGCGTCGACACGAGCGAATCTTCGCCATCGACCGGGTAGACGCGGGCGTGACCCTGCTGGCGCAAACCGTCGACGAGCGTATCGCGGTCGATGCCGTTGGGCTGTTCGCCCGCAGAATAGACAGGCGTTACGACGACCGTATCCGCATCCGCGAAGCAGGAGCAGAACTCGCCGAAAAGCGATTGCAGCCGCGAATAACGATGCGGCTGCACCACCGCGATGACGCGGCCCGCAGCAGCCCCGCGAGCGGCGCTGAGCACCGCGGCGATTTCGGCGGGATGATGTGCGTAGTCGTCATAGATCGCGACGCCGTTCCACTCGCCGCGCGGCGAGAAGCGGCGATCCACGCCCTCGAACGACGCGAGGCCATCGAAAATCTGGTCGGCGGTAAGGCCCGCATGAAGGCATGCGGCGATCGCGGCCGCAGCGTTCAGCGCGTTGTGCGCGCCCGGCACCTGAAGCTTCACGCCCGCGTGCCGAAGAGGCGGCTCGCCGGGTTCGCCCGCGATAGCCACGTCGAACACGACCGAAGCGCCCTGGCTCACCACATTGTCGATCTTCACACGCGCATCGAGCGCACGGCCGAAGGATGCCAGCGGTGGCAGTTCGCCCGCCGCCGCGAGGTCCTGGGTCAGCTCGCGCACCACGGGATGGTCGATGCCGGCAACGGCCACGCCGCTTTGCGGGATTTGCCGGAGGAAGGTGCAGAATGCCTCATGCAGCGCTTCCACGGACCCATAATAGTCGAGATGCTCCGGGTCGATGTTGGTCGCGACGCCGATTTCGGTGGGCAGCCTGATGAAGGTTGCGTCGGATTCGTCCGCTTCGACCACCATCCAGCGGCTCGCGCCGATGCGCGCATTCGTGCCCCAGGAGCGCAGAACGCCGCCGACGAGCACGGTCGGGTCGAGGCCGGCCTTCTCCATGATCCAGCCGATCATGGACGTGGTCGTGGTCTTGCCGTGGGAGCCCGTCACGCAGATCGTGCGATAGTCTTTCATCAGAGCGGCGAGCGTCTCGGCGCGGCTGAAAACGGGAAGCCCGCGTTCGCGCGCGACCCGAAGCTCGGGATTGCCTTCCTTGACGGCGGACGAAATGCAGACGACGGATGCACCTTCGAGATTGGCCGCATCCTGCCCGATGAAAACCTTGATTCCCTGCGCAGCTATTCGCCGCGTGTTGGCGCCCTCTTTCTGATCGCTGCCCTGGACGGGGATGCCGCGCTCTTGCATGATCTCGGCGATGGCGCTCATGCCGATGCCGCCGATGCCGATGATATGAATCCGGCCGCCGGAAAGCGGATCGATCATCTTATGTCCTTTCTTCCCTCGGGCCGGAGCGCGTCGCGTCGCAATGCTCCGGATTTTATTGGATAGACTGCTCCACCCCAAGTGGACTTGCCGAAAAGCCAGTCGATCCCGTTCCCCGATATGTTCAGCCCCACGATGATACGGTGCGGATATTAAGCGGTCGCTGCCGCGCCGGCAGTAAATTCTTGCTTTTCCGCCAGTTCTTCGAGCAGATCCGCGAGATTCTCCACAGCTCTGTAATTCGCCAGCGAATGCGCGCTGGTTGCAGCCCGGACGAGCGCAGTCGGATCTTCGAAAAGACGACGGACAGTGCTCGCGAGAATTTCCGGCGTAAGCGTCGCCTGCGGAAAACACCAGCCTGCCCCGGCCGCTTCCATGCGGGTGGCGTTTTCGAGCTGGTCGTTATCCTTCGCGTGAGGCAACGGCACCATGATCGCGGGCCGACCGAGCGCACATAGCTCGGCTACGGTCGTCGCGCCGCTGCGCGCCACGATGAGGTGCGAGTTCGACATCTTGCTAGGGAGATCCTCAAAGAATGTCGCAAGTTCGGCGGCGATGCCGCAGCCCTCATATGTATCGAACACGCGATCGATGTCTTCCTGGCGGCATTGCTGCATCACGAAGAGGCGGTCGCGCATCTGATCGGGCAGAAGCTGCAACGCCTGCGGCAAAATGTCTGAGAAATGACGCGCGCCCTGGCTGCCGCCGACGATCAGGAGATTGAGCTGCGCCTGGCTCGACGGCGGGCGGTAGGGAATGGCCTTCAGCGCGAGCACGGACTGGCGCAGCGGCGAGCCGGTGACGCGCGCCTTTTGCAGCAGGCGGCCTTCGAGGTATTTCGTATTCTCGAACGAACAGGCGATGGCCTTCACCATCGGCGCCAGAAAGCGGTTCGCTTGCCCCATCACGGAATTCTGCTCGTGGATCGCCGAGGGAATGCCGCGGCCCATGGCCGCGAGCAAGGGCGCGAGCGTGGGATAGCCGCCGAAGCCGATGATCGCGCGCGGCTGCGCTTCGCCCATGATGCGATACGACGCCTGGAAGCCGTGCCCGAGCACGCCGAGAGTCTTCGTTGCCTCAATGGGCGAATGGCCTTTGAAAGTGGCGGCCGCGACCTTGTAAACCTTGCGGGCCGGGAATTCTGCGCCGAAGACGGTTCCGCGCGTATCGGTGATGAGGTCCACCTCGTAGCCCCGGCGTGCGAGTTCCTCGCCGAGCGCCTGCGCAGGAAAGAGGTGGCCGCCGGTTCCACCGGCCGCCAGCATGATCGAACCGCGGCTCATGAACGCGTCTCCCTTCCGGATGTCACCGTGACGCCCAAGGGGGGCAGCACTTGGGCAGAGTATTTGAACACCGATCTTCTCGTCAGGGCAACGATCATGCCCAATGTCACGGCCGTCGCAAGGAGCGATGAGCGGCCATAGGAAACAAACGGTAGCGTGACGCCCTTCGCAGGGATCAGGTTGAGGTTAACAGCCATGTTCACCAGCGCCTGAAATCCGAAAAGCATCACGAGACCTGCCGCCGCGAGCCGGATGAAGACATCGCTTTCGCGAAATGCGGCCGTTAAGGCTTTCCAGACGATGAAGGCATAAATCGCGACCAGAAAAAGGCAGGCCGCGATACCCATCTCCTCGGCGATGGCGGCGAAGACGAAATCGTTGTGTGCATCGGGCAGCCTGCCCTTTGCGAAGCCCTCGCCGAACCCGTGGCCGAGCCAGCCCGCGTCGCGGAAGGCGTTCATCGCCAGCACCGTTTGCAGCGACTCGGTCCCGCCGCCCGCGAAGCGGTTGATGCGCGACATGAAGTGCGGCATCGTGAAATAGGCGGCGATGAGGCCGACGGCGGCGAGCCCGAGGAAGATCGGGGCGAACCGGAGCGAATAGCCCGACAGGAAGAACAGCGCACACCACACCGCCGCGACGATGATCGTCTGCCCCATGTCGGGCTGAAGCACGAGCAGCGCGACGAATGCCACGAGTGTCAGTCCGGCCAGTTCAAGCGCCGGCATGTCCTGCCGTTTCACGCTTTCAGAAAAAAGCCAGGCTGAGAGCACCACGAAACCCGGCTTCGCGAACTCGGACGGCTGAAGCAGCACGCCGCCGAGGTTCAACCAGCGCACGGCGCCGTTGCGCTCTATGCCTTGCAGCAGTGCAAGCGCCATCAGCGAGAGCCCGACCCCGAACATGATCAGCGCGAGGCGTTTGACCTGCTGTGGATTGGCCAGCGAGACGATGAATACGATCGCGAGCGCGGCTATCATGCCGAGCGTATGCCGTTTCACGAAATAGAACGGTTCGAGCTTGAGTTTCTGCGCGATGTATGGGCTCGCCGCAAAGGAGGCTGCAAGACCCGCTACGGCGAGAATCAAGATCAGCGCAAGGAGCGTGCGATCGACCGTGATCCACCAGTCGGTGACGACGGCGCGCTCCGCGCGGCTGAAGCTCATGCCGCCTTTTCCTTCGCGGGCGCGGACAGGGCTTCGACGGCCACGCGGAAGGCATCGCCGCGAATTTCAAAGTTGGGATACTGGTCGTAGGAGGCGCAGGCGGGAGACAGCAGCACGACCGCATCCTCGCCGCCGTCCTGCGCTGCGGCGTCGGCTGCGGCTTCCGCCACCGCGCGGTCGAGCGTGCCCGCCATCGACACCGGCACGCGCCCGCCTATGGTCCGCGCGAACTCCTCCGCCGCGACGCCGATGAGATATGCCTTTTTGATGCGCGGGAAGAACGGCGCCAGCGGTTCGATGCCGCCCGCCTTCGGCTTGCCGCCCGCGATCCAGTAGATGTTGGTGAAGGAGAGAAGCGCGCGCTCGGCGGCATCCGCGTTGGTGGCCTTCGAGTCGTTGACGAACAGCACATGGCCGATGCGGCGAATTTCCTGCATGCGGTGGGCGAGACCGGGAAAGCTCTTCAGCCCCTCGACGAGCGTGGCCCACGGCAGGCCGAGGCTGCGCGTCGCGGCGAGGGCGGCCGCGGCGTTCTGCGCGTTGTGCGCGCCCCGCAGCGAACCGATGCCGGACAGCGAGGCGCGGTTCTGAAGCGCCCCGTCCGTGACCTCGAACAGGCCGGAGCCTTCGCCGTAAATGCCGGTCGCGACGGGCTTCGTCGACGAGATGCGAAGCGTCCGCACGCCGCGCGCCGTCGCGCGCTCCGCGATGGCGTCGCACAGCGCGTCGTCCGCGCCGATCACCGCCGTCTGAGCGCCCGTCATATTGGCGAACAGCGTCTCCTTCACGGCGGCGTAGCCTTCGAGGCTGCCGTGGCGGTCGATATGGTCCGGCGTGATGTTGAGAAGAATGCCTGCGTCCGGGTCGAGGCTCGGCGTCAGGTCGAGCTGGAAGCTCGACAGTTCGAGCACGTAATGCTGGCCGTCGACAAACGGCGGCAGATCGAGCACCGCCTTGCCGATGTTGCCGCCGCAAACCGACGTGCGGCCCGCGGCATTGAGCAGGTGGTTCGACAGCGCCGTGGTGGTGGATTTCCCGTTCGTGCCGGTGATGGCGATGACCGGGCATTGTGCACCAGCGCGCCTGCGCTCGCGGAAAAAGATCTCCGTGTCGCCGATGATCTCGACGCCGTTCGCTTGAGCGAGCTTCACCGTCCAGTGCGGCTCGGGATGCGTGAGCGGCACGCCCGGCGCAAGCACGAGGCTGTCGAAAGCGCGCCAGTCGATCTCGCGCAGGTCTTGTACCGGCAGCCCGGCCGCCTTCCCCGCATCGCGCCCCTTCTCGCCGTCGTCCCAGACAACTGTCTCAGCGCCGCCCGCAATCAGCGAACGCGCCGCCGCAAGCCCGGACATCCCAATGCCGAAGACGGCGACCTTCCGGCCCTTGAACGAGTGCGCTTCGATCATGTGCGTTACCTCAGCTTCAGCGTGGCCAGCCCGACAAGGGCGAGGATCACGGCGATGATCCAGAAACGCACGACGACGGTCGGTTCGGCCCAGCCCTTCTGCTCGAAATGGTGATGCAGCGGCGCCATTCTGAAGACGCGTTTGCCCGTCAGCTTGTAGGAGAGCACCTGCACGATCACGGACGCCGTTTCGAGCACGAACAATCCGCCGACGATGGCGAGCACGATCTCATGCTTCACGGCCACCGCGATGGAGCCGAGCAGACCGCCGAGCGCCAGCGATCCGGTGTCGCCCATGAAAATCATGGCCGGCGGCGCGTTGAACCACAGGAAGCCGAGCCCCGCGCCGAGCAGCGCGCCGCACACGACCGCGAGTTCGCCCGCGCCCGGCACGAAATGGATCTGCAGATATTCGGAAAAGATGCGGTTGCCGACGAGATAGGCGATCAGCCCGAAGGTGGCCGCCGCGATCATCACCGGCACGATGGCGAGGCCATCGAGGCCATCGGTCAGGTTCACCGCGTTGCCCGCGCCCGTGATCACGAAGACGCCGAGGACCACGAACAGCACCGGGCCAAGCTGGATGACGACGTCCTTGAAGAACGGCACGGTGAGGCTCGTCGAGATCGATGGAGCGGTGGCAACCATGATCGCGTAAGTTGCGACAGCTGCGATCAAGAGTTCGAGCGACAGTCGAAATCGCCCGGAAAACCCGGACGTATTGCGCTTCGTCACCTTCAGATAGTCGTCGTAGAAGCCGATCAGGCCGTAGGACAGGGTGACGGCGAGCACGATCCACACGTAAGGATTATATGGATTTGCCCATAAAAGCGTCGCGACGCACAGCCCCAGCAGGATCATAAGGCCGCCCATGGTCGGCGTGCCCTTCTTCGAGAAATGCGACTTGGGACCGTCCTCGCGGATCGGCTGGCCCTTGCCCTGCCTGACGCGCAGCGAGTTGATAAGCGACGGCCCGAGGAGAAACACGATGAGCATCGCCGTCACGACAGCGCCGGCCGTCCGGAAGGTGATGTACCGGAACAGATTGAAGACAGGCGCCTGGTTGCTCAGTTCGGCCAGCAGATAAAGCATGCAAATGTCCAACCTGGGAATGTGCCCGCCAGCGCGGCGAGTCGTCCCGCTTCAAGTTTTGCGCTCGGCTCTTGCCGCTCCGGTCCATCCGGGTCGGGGCCGATCCGTGGCGCCGCGCGATCATGCGATCAGGCGCCGTGTTTCGTGTCCATTCGGCGGGCTCCGCATCCGATGTCGCCGCCGAAGTGTGAGCCTCCGCCCGGCTAGCCGTTCGAGGATGCGAAACGCGTCCTGAGGGCTTCCGCGATCGGTCCCATACGGCTGCCAAGCGATCCCTTGATCATCACGGCATCGCCTCCGCGCACGGCATCGAGAACCGCCTCGCGAAGATCCTCCGAGACGCTGGCCCATCCGCCGCGCTTTCCCGCGGGCAGATTTTCATGCAGGTTTGCCATCAAAGGACCGGCGCAGAAAACGAGATCGATGCCATTCGAGTCAACGGCGCTTGCAAGAGAGGCGTGAAATTGTGGCGCGTCGTGGCCCAGCTCCAACATATCTCCGAGCACGGCGATGCGCCGCCTGTAGCGCGTGGGCGAAACCTGACCCAGTACGTCGAGGGCGGCCCGCATCGAAGCGGGATTGGCGTTGTAGCTTTCATCGATGACGAGCAGCGCGCCCTGTGGCGTCTCGAAACTGGCGCTTCTGCCGCGCCCTTCGGGAACCTCAAAGCGGGCAAGCGAGGCTGACGCGGCTTCGACATCTCCACCCAGAAGCGACACGCCCGCGAGCGCCGCGACGGCGTTCTGCGCGAGGTGTCGTCCGGGTGCGGCGAGCGCGAACGTGACGGGCTGATCGAAAATGTCGGCCGTGACCACGGACCCTTCCTCCGTGCGCTCGAAGCTCACGAGGCGCGCTTCCGCTTTCGGGCTCTGCCCGAACGGCACGACGCGCGCACTCTTCTCGCGGGCGAACGCCGCCAAGCTTTCAAAATGCGGATTGTCGGCAGGCAGGATAGCCGCTCCGCCTTGCTCCAGGCCTTCGAAGATTTCGGCCTTCGCGCGCGCGATCTCGGCTTCGGATGCGAAAAACTCGATGTGGACCGGCGCAACCCAGGTGACGATGGCCACGTTCGGTCGCACGAGCTTCGTAAGCGGCACGATCTCGCCCGCGTGGTTCATGCCGATCTCGAACACGCCGAAGCGCGAGGATGCGGGCATGCGAGCGAGCGACAACGGCACCCCCATGAAATTGTTGTAGGATTTTACCGACGCATGCGTGGGGCCGCTCTCGGCCAGCATCGCGCGCAGCATCTCCTTCGTGGTCGTCTTGCCGACGCTGCCGGTCACGGCTGCGATGCGCGCATCTGTGCGGGCGCGCGCGACGCGGCCCAGTTCTTCAAGCGCCGTGAACGGGTCGTTCACGCGGAAAAGCGGCTCGTCGGGCGCCAAGGGCACCTGCGGCGCGTAGTCGCGAGAGACGAGCGCCCCCGCCGCGCCGTTATCGAAGGCCGCAGTGATGAAGCGATGCCCGTCGGAGCGTTCACCCTTGATCGCGACGAACAGGTCGCCGCGTTCGACGGTGCGGCTGTCGATGCTGATGCCCGAGACGGCGACATCGGCGGCGGGCGGCGTTATGTCGAGCGCGCGCGCGATCTCTGCGCCCGTCCAAAGCGGTTCGGTGGCTGTCTGCTCAGCCATGGCTTGCTCTCCGTTCGCCGATATGCGCGAGCGCGGCGGCGACCGCCTCGTGATCGGAATAGGGAATGACCTTTGCGCCGACGATCTGCCCCGTTTCGTGGCCCTTGCCCGCGACGAGCAGCACGTCGCCCCGTTCAAGATTACCGATGGCCGTGGCGATCGCGTCCGCGCGTCCGTCGATCTCGGTCGCGCCCGGTGCGGCGGCCATGATCGCAGCGCGGATCGCTGCGGGTTCTTCGCTGCGCGGGTTATCGTCGGTGACATAAACCACATCGGCGTTGGCGGTCGCCGCGCGGCCCATCTCGGGGCGCTTGCCCCGGTCGCGGTCGCCGCCGCAGCCGAACACCACGTGCAGCCGCCCCGTCACGTAAGGGCGGAGCGCTTCCAGGGCCTTCACCAGCGCGTCTGGCGTGTGGGCATAGTCCACGAATATCGGCGCGCCTTCGGCCGTCTCGCCGACATAGTCGAGCCGCCCCTTGGCGCCGCGCAGCGTTTCCAGCGCCTCGAAGACGCCGCCCGGCGAACTGCCGAGCCCGAGCGCGAGCCCCGCCGACACCAGCGCGTTCGACACCTGAAACGCACCTGCCAGCGGCAGCAGCACGGTGAAGAGGCGCCCGCGATAGATGATTGAAAGCCGCTGGCGGAAACCGTCGCGCTCGACGCCCTTCAGGCAAAGCGCCGCGCCGTGTTCGCCCACGGTCATCACGTCGAGCTTCCTTGCCCGCGCCGCGCCCACGACGTCGTCCGCGTGATCGCCGTCCGCGTCGATGACTGCGGGAGCACCGGGGGGCAGGAGGTTGCGGAAGAGGCGCATCTTCGCGTTGAAATAGTCTTCGAAGGATGGGTGATAGTCTAGGTGATCGCGGGTGATATTCGTGAACGCGCCGGCCGAGAAGCGCACGCCGTCCAGCCGGTGCTGGTCGAGGCCGTGGCTCGATGCTTCGAGCGCGAGATGCGTCACGCCCTCGTTCGCGAGATCCGCCAGCGCCTTGTGCAGGACGACAGGATCGGGCGTCGTATGCGACAGGGGCCGCTCGCCCGCATTGGTGATGATGCCGATGGTGCCGAGGCTGGCCGCATCGTGGCCCGCCGTCGCCCATATCTGCCGAAGGAAGGCCGCGACAGATGTCTTGCCGTTCGTGCCTGTAACGGCGGCTATCGTGTCGGGCTGGAAGCGGTAGAAGCGCGCGGCGAAAAGCGCGAGCGCCTGTCTCGGCTCGGCGGCGCGAAGGACCGGCACGGTCAGCCCGTCGGCATTCGCCGTCTCGCCCGCAAGCACGGCCACGGCGCCGGCTGCTTCCGCCGCCTTCGCGTAAGCCATGCCGTCCGCCTTCGTCCCCGAAAGCGCCGCGAACAGCATGCCCGGCCTGACCTGGCGGCTATCGGCGGTAAGACCAGAAATCTCGAGGGTCGCCGCTGTACTGGTATCCGCCGCCAGACCGCGGGCCGCCACGCTCGTCACGGTATCCGTATGCGGGAGGCTGCCGCGGCTGGGAGTAAGCGGAATATCCTTGATCAGATCCGCCAGTTTCATAACGATTCTTCCGGTATGGCGCGCGGCGCGCGTCGTAGGGCGCCGGCTGTTCATAGGAGGTCGCGGCCGCTTCGTCAAACCGGGGAGTGGGCAGAATGTCGAGCATGGGAGCGATGCGCTTGATGATGGCTCCGGCTGTGGGAGCGGCATTTTGCGACGACTCGTTGCTCCTGCTTCCCGCTTCCGCGTGAGGCTCGTCGATCGTGATCATGACGAGATATCGAGGCTGGTCGATCGGAACCGCCGCCACGAAGCTGTTGATAACGTCCGAGGAATAGCGCCCCTCTTTCACCTTGAGCGCCGTTCCCGTCTTCCCTCCCACACCCAGACCCTGAACGGCAGCCTTGCGCCCGGTGCCCCGTTCCACCACGGCGCGCATGAGATCGCGCATCGTGGCGCTCGTCTCAGGCGATATCACGCGCTGCGGCTCGTCATTCGCGTTCTTTTCCGAAATCAGGAACGTCGGCTTCACCCGTTCGCCGCCGTTCACGAGAGAAGCCATCGCGGACGCAAACAGGAGCGGCGGCACAGCGATGCCATGGCCGTACGCCACCGTTGCCACGTTCACGGGCCGCCACATCTTCGGGAAAACCGGCGTCGGCGACGATCCCGCCTCCGTATCCAGCTTGTCGAACAGGCCGAGCGACTTCAGGAACGCCTGCTGCCTCTCTCCGCCGACCGCCAGCGCGATGCGTGCGGAGCCCGTGTTGGACGAGTGGATGAAAATGTCCTCCACCGAGTAGGTGCGGCGGCTTGCATGCGGGTCGCGCATGGTGAAGCGGCCGAGCTTGAAAGGCGTCGCGTCGAAAATCTCGTAGCGGGTCGCGACGCCCTGATCGAGCGCCATCGCGATGGTCAGGGACTTGAACACCGAGCCGAGTTCGTAAACATCGGTCACGACGCGGTTTTGCCGGTTCTGTCCGGCGGCCTGCTCGCGGCGGTTGGGGTCGAAGTCGGGCAGCGACGCCGACGCAACCACCTCGCCATTTCGTACGTCGAGCACGATGCCCATGGCCGCCTGGGCATTGTAACGCTCCATGGCCTTTGATAGCTCGTCGGTCAGGGCATGCTGCACGCCAAGATCAAGCGAGAGCTTCACAATGGGACGTTCGGCGAGCGAGGTCGGGGTCAGCTGCGTGCCCAGCTTTTGGTCGATGTACCATTCGACGCCGCTCCGCCCCTCGTTATCGACATTCGTGATACCGAGAATGTGAGCCGCGACGTTTCCGGCGGGATAGACGCGCTGCACGGTCGGCATGAGTGAAAGCGCAGGGATGCCGAGCGCGTGCGCGGCTTCGGCCTGCTTGGGCGTCAGCCCGCGCTTGACGTATTCGAAGCGGCTGTTCTTGTCGCGGAACTTGCGAGCGAGCGCGCCCTGGTCGAGATCCGGGAACAGTGCGACGATCTTTTCGGCGGCGTCGTCCGGGTTCACGATCTGGCTCGGGTTCGCCACCAGCCAGTAAACGCGGATGTCGGTCGCGAGCAGCCTGCCATTTCGGTCGACGATATCGGGGCGACCTTTCGCGAGCGCGACGGGCGCCGATTGCGAGGACAGCGAAGGCATCTCGCTGGGCGTCATGCCGTAGCGCGTTATCTGCACGGAGAGCGCCAGAAAACCAGCCGCGAAGCACGCTGCCAGCAGCCGTTGCGCCTGCCGCGCGTTCTGCGCGGCACGCTCCGCGCTTTCAGCGCCGCCAATCCTGCGGCACAGCGAGGCCAGCGTCACCATGGGCTTAACGCTCTCCCGAGACCGCCGACTGAAGCGAGGTTTTTTCGATAAGAGCCGCGATACCATCCTTGCGAACCGGCGTGGCGAAGGATGAGGACGGCTGCACGCTTGCGCCGGTACCGGTAACTGTGCCGGTGACAGCGCTCCATGCCACGAGCTGCTGCGAGGAGATCGGTTCGAGCTTGAGCGTCTTCTTCGCCATCTCCTCGATGCGTTCCGGGCGCGAAAGATAGCTCACTTCCGCGCGCATGAGGGCGAGAAAATCGCTCTCGTCCTGAAGGGCGGTAATAAGTTCGCGCGCATCGGTTTCGAGCGCGCGCGTCTTGATCTTCAGGTCGTATGTGTAGGCGAACAATCCTACGAGGCAGCCGAAGGCGAGAAGACAAAGTGAACGCATAACGGTGATCCCTGCGCGAGCGTAGCCTGATAGTGCACGGGGGCCGTAAATTTTTCGTACAAGGAAGGTTAACAAGCTGCTTTCGTGGACGGGAGACGGGCGGGCCTGAGGCGGGCGCGCAGGTCAGGCGACCGAGTAGGCCCGGCGCGTCAGCGACTGGTCCAGCAGCTTCTGCGCGAGAAGCACTGCCGTTGCCGCGCTGTCCGCCGCGCCGTCCGCGCCCACGGTCTTTGCGTGATGCGGCGCGTCCTTGAACGCAGCACCGCCGACCATGATGGTGATCGAGGGGTTGCAGGAGTGCTGGCGGATCGCCTTGATGGTGTCTTCGATGACGTCCAGACGCGAGTCGCAACTGAGAGAAATGCCCGCGACGGCGAACCATTCCGCGTGAACGGCCTTGATGACGGTTTCGAGCGATGCGCCCGCCTCGGAGCGGACATGCCATCCCGCCGCGCGCATGAACTTCTCGACAACCGCGAGGCCGAAGCGATGCTGCTCGCCGGGCGCCGTAAGCGTGACGACGCGGCGCATGTCGCCCATGGCCGGGATGCTGTGCGTGTCGTTGAACACCGCGAGCAGTTCCTGAAGACGTGCGACGCCGAGCGTCACATCGAGGAAGTCGCAGCGGTCTTCGTCCCACATGCGGCCGAGATGGCGCGCGGCAGGTTCGAGAAGTTCCGTGAAGAGCACATGGAGAGAGAGGCCACGCCGCTTCACGCGCTGCATGTAGGTGTGCGCGGCCTGCATGTCCGGTCCGAGCACGAGAAGCGCAAGTTCCTCGATTTCCGCATGCGTCGGCGCGAACGGCTCGCAGGCACAGGGCTTGAGCACTTCATGATGGATCTGAATGAGCCGGGGAATGATTTCCTGGGCAATTACGGACGCCAGACGCTTCTGGCGTTCCTGTGCATCGGAAATGGAAGCTGAGGGGTGTTTGGAACGGGAGGCACCAGAGAGATTACCCGACGGGAAAAAAGCAGAACCAGCAATTCGCTCTACATTCCTCATGAACCGTTCCCCTCCACCCGACAGTTTTTGGTGACGGTGAAATCACATTTTAGTGATTACACGATCGTGAAAGCTTTTCGAGACAGAAACGTCATTTGCGACAATAAGTCTAGCCATCAATTTTACAGATCGCCAGTCATATGTCGCCTCGACGAGACTCTCTCGCTCAAGCTTGGAGTAAGTCCGTAACGCTCGACAAGCGTCCAGACATGCTCGGGCACCATGTTGTGAATGCGTTTCGGCAGTTTCGCGCGAAGATGAAGCACAGTCTCGACCGCTTTCATCTCGACGCGTGCGCGGGCGAATTCGAGTCCGCGCGGGCCGACCTTCGGCATGAGCCAGCCGGCTATCGGGCGTGCCCAGTTCGGCATGCTGCGCATCGGCAGTCCGCCCGCCGCAAGTTCCGTGTTCTTGAGAAAGCCTTTCACCGGGCCTTCGCGCTTGCCGGCCGTGCCCGGCTCCGAAAGCGAAACCTCGTCTCCGAGAAGTCTCAGCAATTCCTCGCCCGTCTCGTTGCGCACGATGAGCCATTGCTGGCCTTGCCCGGCCATGTATCCGACCGTGATGTCGGCGAGCGAATTCGTGTAATCGACGCACGTCCGGCAGGTCAGCGGGAAGAAATCGGCGGGAAGCTTCGAGATCGGCAGCATGAGGAACGGAATTTCCTTCACCCTGCCGTTTTGGAAACGCAGTTCGACATGGTAATCAGCCCGAAATTCCAGATAGGTAATTGTTTCCGGTTTATCGGACAGCAGGTTTAAGAATTTGTGAAAATTCTCGGTCGTCGTGTTGTCCGAACACGGCGTGCCGATGGCATAGACGCGCTCGAAGCCGAGGTCGCGCTCGATCCCGCGCAGCGCGTAGATCTGGCATGGCACGCCGATGACCGCGATGCGTTTGTGGCCCGCTTCTCGCGCCGGTTCGAGCAGCGCGAGCAGCGGCGCGTATCCCATGCGCATGCCGCGCGCCCTCGCCATGTCGGCGGCGCGGGTGATGAGCGCGGGCTTCGGACGCCAGCGGTCGGCGTCGTCCGCGACCATGGTCAGCACCGCATCGACCGCGCCGCTTTCGAGCAGGCGCTCGCCGATGCGGGTGGTGATGCCGGTCCATTGCGCCCCCTCGCGCGGGCGCTTCATCGCGGCGCGGACCATGCGCTTGTAGGGGCCGAAAAACCGCTCGTCCTCGCGAAGCGGATTGCGCGCGCGGCCATGAGCATGCGCTTCCATCTTCGCATAATCCGGCTTGATGAACTGGCAGGCGCGCCCGCAGCGGCGGGGATCGGAAGAGCGCGAGACGCCGCAATCGGTGCAGAGATCGCGCGGCAACGCTTCGGCCACTTCGGGCGACCAGACGCTTGGCGTTTCGGCCTCTATCATCGATCAAGCCTGCTTATGCTGGTGAGGGCGTCACGAATAATCGCCCTGCCTTGAGATGTCGAGGGAAATTGCGCCGCATGGCGTTTAGGCGCGCGGCATTACGAGCTTGGCAGGCTTTGGCAGAGTTTCCATCTCGTATCTCGTTACACGATGGGCTGCCGACGAGCGCACGGCCTCTTATGAAAGGAACGGTCTCACAAACTGGTGAATAGAGCTAGAGGGGATTGCAGCGTTAGCTTTACTCACACCCCCCTCGTGGGCGGTTTCAAAAGCGTTAACGACCATGCCAACGCACAAACCGGCTTCGTCGAGAACCGGTCCGCCACTGTTTCCCGGCGCTACAAAATTCGAAATGATAAGGCGCTCCTCGCTGTCATAATAACTTTTAACAACGGCGTTTAGTTCGCCACTGTGTGCCAACAGATAGGGTGCATCGGTGGTGGCGATTCGAGGGTAGCCCAGAGTTATAGTTCGAGACAGTACTTGGGCTATTCCTAGGGGGTATATCGGGATTGGTAACCCGCAAATTTCAACGGGCATTATCGCCAAATCACGTTTGGGGTGCAGGTGCCAAGCAGAATCAATTGGCCTATAAGTCCGAGGTGCTGCACCATCAAATTCTACGAATTCTATCCCCTTGTCATGGTCAACATTATGTCTTGCTGTCACGATCGCCTGCTTCTTAGTGCGAGTATTAGCTACCAGGAAGCCGGTGCCTGTGTAGCAGTCGCTATCTTTTTTAACGAAAATAGCAGGAACGCTCTGTCGATATTTTTGTGCTACGTGCGCAGGCCCTAGCAAAACATTGTCGATGAGATCAAGCTCGAAAAATAACGAAATTCTTTCCTTGTTCCAACGGTAGCGCGCATATATATTCGCCCCCAAGAGGCCGCTATCGGACACAAGTAGCCACTGAATGAGTTTATGGAGCATATAGTCCATGATCTGAATGCTAACTCCATTTGCAGCTCCACAGGAAATTGTTAATTGAAGAAGATCTGGTCCAGAAAAATGGCCCATTTCGAGTAAGGTCTTTCTTTCTCTAAAATTGGGAAGCTTTGAAAGCTCCTTGTTTATCAAAAGACAATACGCATTTTCTTGAATAGCAACTTTCAATAAATCGATTAGCGCAAACAGTTCTTTAGGATTGTTGCGCGCGATTGTGTCGCTCATTGTTCCGATCATAATTACACCAAAAATATCTTCTCGGTTAATTTTAGAGACACGAGTATTGCACTTCAACAAAAAACAATAGCTGGCCTAGATGCCGATTTGGTGCCGGCCGACCGCCTAGCGGCCCGTGTGTTATCGAGAACTGATGAGCGTAAGCTAAACCCCGTTCGGCCGCTGGCGCTTGCAGTTTGGAGAGGAGTTCTTCCCGAACTGTCCGCCAATTCGCAGTATGGCGAAATACGGAACCAGCACAAGGCATGGCCTCGATAACCGATTCCGCGCCGTCGAGAAAAAATGCCAGTCGGCCTGTAAGCCGGGTTCTGTGCCGGCGGATTGCTCCGCCGCGATGGCCATTCATCTGGGACGCGCGTTGCCGCGCGCCTCAAGCAACCAACCCGGACGGCGATGCGGAAACGCATTCCGCCGCGAGCCGAAGCCCGCGAGCCGTGCCGTCCCTATTCGGTTTTGCTCCCGGCGGGGTTTACCTTGCCGCGCCTGTTGCCAGCCGCGCGGTGCGCTCTTACCGCACCCTTTCACCCTTGCTGCATCGAAAGCCCAATCCTGAAGCCGAACGGCCTCAAGCTGCGCAGAAGCGCGATGGGCACAGGATGCAGCGGTTTGCTTTCTGTGGCACTGTCCCTGGGGTTGCCCCCGCCGGACGTTATCCGGCGCCGTGTTTCCGTGGAGCCCGGACTTTCCTCCATTCACGCACTCACGACCTTTCGGCCCATAAGGAGCGCGCGAACAGCGGCCATCCGGCCAACTGGCCCTTTACCTATTGGGGTGAACGGCTGCGGCGTCAAGAGCGATGATGGCAATCACCTGCGTCATGACAACCGCGGGGCATGCAATTCCCAAGGTTGCTGCGTCAGGTTGTGTAAAATACTGTTAACAAGCCATAAGTGCGCCTTGTATGCCAGACGTCCTGTCTCTAGAAGGGCAGAATATCCGAATTCCTCTTTTATGAGCGTAGGACGGGCATGGACGGAACTTCTGGCGAAATCTTTCACCTGATCCTGATCAAGCCCACGCATTACGACGATGACGGCTACCCGATCCAGTGGCTGCGCTCCGCCATCCCGTCGAATACGCTAGCCTGCCTCAACGGCATCGCGGAAGACTGCAAGGCACGCGCGGTGCTCGGAGACGATGTCGAGCTTTCCATCGCGACTTACGACGAGACCAACCGGCGCGTGCGGCCGGACGCCATCATCAGCTCGATAAAGCCCGGCGAGAAGGCGCTTGTCGCCATCGTCGGCGTGCAGACGAACCAGTTTCCCCGCGCGGTCGATCTCGCGATGATATTCCGCAAGGCGGGCCTGCCGGTCGCCATCGGCGGCTTCCATGTCTCGGGATGTGTTGCGATGCTGCCGGAGCTGCCCGCCGACATCCGCGCGGCGCAACAGCACGGCATCAGCCTTTTCGCGGGTGAGGCGGAGGACGGGCGCTTCGACATCGTGCTGCGCGACGCTTACGAAGGCGCGCTGCAACCGCTTTACAATTTCATGTCCGACCTGCCGGACATGACGCATCAGCCGCATCCCATGCTGCCGCGCGAGCATGTGCGGCGGACGCTCGGCGTCACGTCCAGCTTCGACCTCGGCCGCGGCTGCCCCTATCAGTGCTCCTTCTGTACGATCATCAACGTGCAGGGCCGCAAGAGCCGCTTCCGTTCGCCGGACGACCTCGAAGCCATCATCCGCGAGAACCACGCCCAGGGCATCCATCGCTTTTTCATCACCGACGACAATTTTGCGCGCAATCGCAACTGGGAAGCCCTGTTCGACCGCGTCATCGCGCTTCGGGAGCGCGAGCGCATCAAGGTGAAGTTCACGATCCAGGTCGACACGCTCTGCCACCAGATCCCGGGATTCGTGGAAAAGGCCAGCAAGGCGGGCGTGTCCCGCGTCTTCATCGGCCTCGAAAACATCAACCCGGACAGTCTGCTCGGCGCGAAAAAGCGACAGAACAAGATCACCGATTACCGCGCGATGCTTCAGGCGTGGAAGAAGCGCGGTGTCGTCACCTATGCGGGCTATATCATCGGTTTCCCGAACGACACGCCGGAGACGGTCGCGCGCGATATCGAGATCATCAAGCGTGAATTGCCCGTCGATGTGCTCGAATTCTTCATGCTGACGCCGCTTCCCGGCTCCGAGGACCATCAGACGCTCTATCGCAACGGCGTCTGGATGGACCCGGACATGAACAAGTACGACATCAACCACGCCGTCACCCATCACCCGCGCATGACACTGGCGGAGTGGGAAGAGACCTACCGGGCCGCGTGGCGCTCGTTCTACTCGCCGGAGCACATGAAAACCGTGATGCGCCGGGCCGTCGTCTGCGGCATGAAGCCGGGCAAGGTCATGGTCATGATGTACTGGTTCTTCTTCTCGATCCGGTACGAGGGCGTGCATCCGCTGGAAAGCGGTTATCTCCGCCTGAAATACCGCCGCGACCGGCGCCCCTCGCTGCCGCGTGAAAGCTGGCTGACATTCTACCCGCGCTACCTGTACGAAACCGTTCGCAAGCATCTGCTGATGGGCTACTGGATCGCGCGCATGGACTTCTGGCGGCAGCAGATCCTGCGCGATGCGAACCGGAATGCCTATTTCGACCTTGCCCTTCAGACCGATGTGCCGGACGAACTCGCCAGCCTCGAAATGTTCCAGACGACACGCGGGGGCGCAGAGGCCGTCACCAAGCGACGCGGCGAGGACGCGGCGCGCGAGGCAATCAAGGCGCGCGCCGCCGCCGAGTAATGTCCGCGGTGCCGTAAATCGGACGCGGCATGCCTTTGCAGGCTCTTATTGTCGATCAGCGTCCCATACGGATGCAAATGTCGGAATCGGACCACTAGCGACCCCAGCCATTCGAAGAGCCGGAACGTTGGCCGTTGGACGAGCCCGAACCGTAGAGATTACGGTTCGGGTCGATCCAACCTTCGCGCCCAGTGTACGGGTTGATATTCCCTTTGGTGCTGAAATTGTCGTTGAGATTATTGTTCGGCCTCGTCTGGTAATGCGGCTCGACGTAGGTGCCGTCATTGCGAGTGTAACCTCGCACGTACGTATCTGCGGCGAAGGCTGCGGATGAGACCGAAAGGGCAATAAGGCTTGTGAGTAAATGGCGCATATCTGAAAAACCGAGGCAATAAAAACCAGACAAGTTTCTTTACCCATTTTTGAATCTAAATGCAAGCCTTGCCTTTCCACGACGCCCTCGTTCACGCCGATCTGAGCGGACAACGCCGCTGCTCCACCCATCCGGGCGCGCCGAATCAGTTAATCTTCTGCAAACGGAGGGCACAAATGGCGAACTTCAACACGCATCTCGCCGTGGCGGCGGTCGGCAGCGGGCTTTGCGCAACGGTCGCGCTGGCGGGAAACGCAGCGCCGAACAACTACCTCCTGACGCTGACCCTCGCGGGCACCATCGGCGGCATCCTTCCCGACATCGACCTCGAAAAGGCAATCCCTTCGCGCATCCTGTTCTCGGCGCTCGGCGTGATCGCAGCTTTCATCGCGCTGTTCTCGCTCGAAAAGCACTATTCCATCGCGGAACTCTGGATCGTCTGGCTCGGCGTGTACGCCGTCGTGCGGTACGGCGTTTACTGGATTTTCCACGCCCGCACGCGCCACCGCGGCATTTTCCATTCGCTGCTCGCGGGCGGCTTCTTCATGGTGCTGACGGCGGTGATCTTCGCCCGCATTTTCGGCGAACCGGCCGCGCTCGCGTGGCTCACCGGCCTTTTCGTGCTGCTCGGCTTCCTTATCCATCTCGTGCTCGACGAGCTTTATTCCGTCGATATCGAGGGTGCCCAGATCAAGAAGTCCTTCGGCACCGCGCTGAAGGTCGTGGATCGCAAATCGTGGCGCGCGTCGGCGATGATGGGTGTCGCTTTCGGCGCGGTGGTGGCGGGCGCTCCGCCCTCGCGGGAATTCGAGGACATCATGGCGCCGCCGACGGTGCTCACGTTCCTGAAGGAGCGGATGCTGCCGAAGGGGAACTGGTTCGGCATCGAACTGCCGAAATCAGTAGGGGCAGAGCCCGTCAAGACGGCGGCGGACCTGAAGACGTCGGTTGCCCCTTGACGCTCAGCGAAAGCCCTGTTCCTTCGCCTTGAGCGCGTCGGCGAGGCGCGCCGTGGCGGAGCCGGGCTTTGCGGGCTGCTGCTGGCTTTCGTGAGGCGACCAGCCGCACAGATAGATGATCTCGAAGGTGGCGCGGACGCGGCCATCGACGCCCGCGAAACGCTCGGCGTAGATCGCGGCGGCGCGAAACAGCGTGTCGCGTCGCATGAAACGCCGGGAGCGTGCCGCGAGAGGGTTCGCCGCGCCCATCGCCTTCAGGTCGCGCATGAGCGCAAGCGCATCGGCATAGGT
This sequence comes from Rhodomicrobium sp., assembly GCF_047605405.1. Lineage (NCBI taxonomy): Bacteria > Pseudomonadati > Pseudomonadota > Alphaproteobacteria > Hyphomicrobiales > Hyphomicrobiaceae > Rhodomicrobium > Rhodomicrobium sp. The sequence goes on from NZ_JASGFR010000026.1 coordinate 34,070, forward strand.
CACCGTCAGTTGCTCGGAATCGGCAACCGGCAGCGCGAAGCCCGCGCGCTGGAGAAGTCCGCCCATGTCGAGCAAGTCGGCGGTCGGGAAGACGCGGGGCGACACGCCTCCCGCCGTCTCCGATTCCGCCTGCATGAATGCCTGACGCAATTCGATCAGCGTGTCGCCGCCCAGCAGCGCCGCGAGGAACAGGCCGTCCGGGCGGAGTGCGCGGCGGATCTGGATCAGCGCTCCGGGTAAATCGTTCGCGAAATGCAGCGACAGCGCCGAGGTGACGAGGTCGAACGCGCCTTGCTTCAGCGGCAGCGCCTCTGCATCCGCGACCGCTGCGGGCTTCGGGCAGGCTTCAGCGAGCGACAGCGTCGGCGCAAGAGAAAGGGGCGTTGTGCCGGGGAAGCGCGCGGCAAGCGTGCGGGCCACGACGCCGTGATGAGCGCCGACATCCGCCACGCGCGAGAATTCCCGCCTTATCCCGCCGAGCCGGTCCGCAAGTTCCTCCGCCGCGTGCCGGATGAGGAAATCCGTCGCGGGAAGCGTGCCGCTTGCGCGGGCCAGCGCGCGGCGAATCTGGTTCCGGTCGAAAATTCCGGGACTGGTCAATGCGTTCGTCCGGGATTACTGTCGATTTCAGACAAATTCATTCTTTCCTGCATGCGATGTTTGAGCCCGTTGCCCGTTTCGCCGCCGAAAGCCTGCGTTATTCGGCGGAACTCATTCTGCCTCCGGTCTGCGTATCATGCGCCGCACCGGTCACGCGGCACAACCTTCTTTGCGCGAAATGCTGGGGCGGCCTCGTTCCAATCACGGCGCCCTATTGCGGCAGGCTCGGCATCCCTCTTCCCGGCTATGATGGCAGCGGGCCGCATCTCTCGGTTCAAGGTTTGGCAGATCCGCCGATTTTCGACCGCGCACGAGCGGCCTGCGTTTACGGCGGCGTGATTCGAAAACTCGTCGTGCGGTTCAAGTTCGAGGATCGGCACGAGCCGCTGCCCCTGTTTCTCCGCTTGATGCGCGATGCGGGGCGCGACCTGCTGGCCGACGCGGACATCATCGTGCCCGTTCCGCTGCACCGGTTCCGACTCCTGCAACGCCGCTTCAATCAGTCAGCGCTGCTCGCGCAGGGACTGTCGCGCGCGTCAGGCGTTCCGGCTTCGGTCATGGCGCTGAAGCGGACGAAGCGGACCAAAGCGCAGGTCGGCCTTCAGCATGACGCGCGCCGCGCGAACGTCGCGGAAGCGTTCGCCATCAGCGCGGACCGGCGGTGCGCCGTAGCGGGAAAACGCGTGCTGCTCGTGGACGATGTCATTACGACCGGAGCGACCGCAAATGCTTGCGCGGCGGCGCTTCTCGCGGCGGGGGCGCGGGCAGTCGACGTTCTCGCCGTGGCACTTGTCTGGCGAGGTGCTCCCGCTTTCCTTGACGAAGGCGAAGATGTGCTTTAGCTCACGCTCCCGGCTCTGGACCAGCGGCGCTTTGCACACCATCTGCTTGCGGGTCTGAACGCCAGGAAACACATCATGCAGCCAGTGACTATCTACACCACGCCGTCCTGTCCCTATTGCCGCCGCGCCAAGGCCCTTCTTACTCGCAAGGGCGTAACCTTCGAAGAAATCGACGTGTCGGATCGTGCGAAGCGCGCCGAAATGTCGGACATCGTCGGCGGCCGCACCTCGGTTCCCCAGATCTTCATCGGATCGCGACATATTGGCGGATGTGACGACCTTCATGCCTTGGATGCGAAAGGCGAACTTGATCCTCTGCTGCAAAGCTGAGCAAAATAGACTGACATTTTAAGGAGCAGGCAAGAGCATGGCCGAAAGAGATCCGTTTCGAGTGGGCCTCGTCCAGATGCGGACGGGGAAAGACGTTCGAGATAATCTTCTGGAGGCGGAAGCGCTGATACGCGATGCGGCACGCAAGGGCGCGCATTATATCCAGACGCCGGAAAATACGCTTCTGATGGAGGTGGACGCGCCTCACCTCCTCGCAAAGATCGCTCCCGAGGCCGAAACGGAAGGCGTGGCGCACTTCGCCCACCTGGCGAAGACGTTGCGTGTGTGGCTTCACATCGGTTCCATCGCGGTGAAGATCGGCGACGACAAGGCGGCGAATCGCGCGTTTCTGTTCACGCCGAACGGCGATATCGTGCTTCGCTACGACAAGATCCACATGTTCGACGTGGATCTGCCGAGCGGCGAGACATACCGCGAGTCCGCCACCTTCATCCCCGGCGCCCGCGCTTATGTTGCGCAGCTTCCGTGGGGCGCGCTCGGCGTCGCCACCTGCTACGACATCCGTTTCCCCGAGCAGTTCAAGGCGCTGGCCCAGGCGGGCGCGAAATTTCTCACCGCGCCGTCGGCCTTTACGAAAGTCACGGGCGAGAAGCACTGGCATACGCTTCTTCGCGCTCGGGCCATCGAAAACGGCTGCTTCGTTTTCGCTGCCGCGCAGGCTGGCCGTCACGCGAATGGACGCACGACCTTCGGGCATAGCCTGATCATTTCGCCCTGGGGGGAAATCATCGCCGAGGGCGACACCGATCCGGGCGTGATCGTCGCAGACATCGATCCGGCGGAAGTGGACAGCGTGCGAGCCCGCATTCCGGCGCTCGACCACGCGCGCGACTTCGAGGTCAGCGTGGTGCAGATGCCGAAGGGCGCCACACTTCAGGCGATCGGCTGACGCGCGTCTGCATGAATGACTGGCGCGCCTTCTTTGGTCTTCTCGCGTCGCTCGGCATTGCGTCCGAGACCGTGGAGCACGAGGAAGTGCACACGGCGCAGGGGCTTGCGGACCGAGACGTGTCGCGCTGGGAGTTTCCGGTCAAGAATATCGTGGTCGAGGACAAGGCAAAGCAGCTTTACCTCGTCACCATGCATCTGCTTACGCCGCCGCTCGATCTGAAGGCGCTTGCGAAACAGCTCGGCGCAAACGGGCGCTTTTCCTTCGCCTCGCCCGAAACGATGGGGGCGGCTTTGAAAGTGCTGCCGGGAAGCGTCACACCTTTCGCGCTGGTGAACGATACGGAGCGGCGCGTCCTGCCGATTTTCGATGACCGCATGCGCGTGGCGAGAACGGTCAGCGCTCATCCGCTCGTCAATACCATGACGACGACGATCGCGATGGACGACCTGATGCGGCTCCTTCGCATAAACGGGCACGAGCCGCGTTGGTGTGAACTTCCTCTGAAGGCTCCGCCGGAGGAATCCTGAGTTCGCGCCAGTCGGCCTCGGAGACGCTTTTCGTGACGGTTAACGCGGGTTCGGCGACGGGCGCTTCGGGCGCCGCAGCGTCGCCCTTGATGAAGTCATACCCGCAATTCACGCAGACGCGGTTCGGCACGGGCAACGCGGCCCTGACGCCATGCTCGGCGTGCATCGCATAGGCCGAGACATCGCAGCGCGGGCAGCGGAAGGCGAAAAGGAAGACGACGTGAATGATTGCCGCGATCCAGAGCAGGAAGAAAAGCGTCAGAACGTCGATCACCGACGCATATGACATCAGGAGAGCGCCGAGAAAAAGCACCGCCGGAAGCGCCAGTACCACCCTGAAGAACCGGACCCGGACCAAGCTCGTCTCCATCGGTCAATTCGGATACAGCTTTAGCAGAAACCGGTTTCTCTTTTGGTCTTGGACACGGAAGGCTTTGCGCACGCATGTTTATGCTGCGTTCACCTCCGCTACCGCAGCTTCACCTTGTAACGAATGAACGGGTCGCGGGGCACGATCTTGTCGTAAAGCGCGCGGGCGGCTTCGTTCGCCTCATGCGTGTGCCAGGTGACGCGCGGCCAGCCCTCCACGCGCCCCTTGTGGATCAGCGCTTCGATGAGCGCGCGGCCGACGCCCTGCCCGCGCGCGTCGTCCGCCACGAACAGGTCTTCCATATAGCAAACGGGTTGCGGTCCGAGCGTGTGCGCGTGCAGCACGTAATTCGCGAAGCCGACAAGTTGACCAGCGGTGAAAAAGCCGAGGCGCGTTTCCGCGACGAGCGCATGCACCGGCTCGCGCGGCTCCAGGATGCGCCGCCAGAGCGCGTCGGTCACATCGGGCGGAACCGCAACGCCATAGAACGCGAGATAGTCCTGCCACAGCCTGCGCCATCCGGCCTCGTCGCCGGGGACGGGCGCGCGGATGCGGCAGGGAAGCGTCAAACGGCCTCGCCGGACATGAGGTAGTTCATCGACAGGTCCGTGTCGGAGAGCGTCCACGAGCCCGACAGCGGCTTGTAAATCATGCCCGCGCGCCGAGTGGCCGCGAAGCCCGCGTCCGACAGCGCGCCCGCCAGTTCGTCCGGCTTGATGAACTTTTTCCAGTCGTGTGTGCCGGGTGGAACGAGCCCAAGGATGCGTTCTGCGGCGAACACCGCAAGGCCGTAGGATTTCGACGTGCGGTTCAGCGTGGACAGCACGATCAGCCCGCCGGGCTTCGCGAGGCTGCGGCAGGTCTTCAGGAAGGACTGCGGGTCAGCGACATGTTCGATCACCTCCGAGGCGACGACGACATCGAATGTGAGCCCTTCGCGCGCCAGATCCTCGGCGGTAGCGTTGCGGTACGTCACGGGAACGCCCAGCTTGGCCGCGTGCGCGCGGGCGACGCCGACGGACTCCTCTACCGGGTCGATTCCTGTTACAGTGCCGCCCAGCCTGGCCAGCGGCTCCGACAGGATGCCGCCGCCGCAGCCGATATCGACAACGTCAAGCCCCTGAAGCGGGCGAAATTCATGAGGCTGGCTCTTTCGCCAGCGCTTGACTTCCGCCACGATAAATGCGAGCCGCGCAGGATTGAAAGCATGCAAACCGCTGAATTTGCCGCGTTCGTCCCACCACTCCTTCGCGAGACTCTCGAAATGCCGCAACTCTGTCTCGTCCAGAGACGGACTCTGCCGTGTTTCTGCCTCAATCCCCATCAATGGCGTTCCTGATCTCCTGCGGCGCGAAATCTGCATACGGTCGCACCGTTATCTTCACTCTCGCACCATATAGCCAGTCCCATGCTGCTCGTCATGAAATTTGGCGGAACTTCCGTCGCAGACATCGCCCGCATCAGAAATTCGGCGCTCCACGTCAAGCGTGAGGTCGAAGCGGGAAATCGCGTCGCTGTCGTGGTTTCCGCCATGGCGGGCCACACGAACCGTCTCGTCGGATGGTGCAAGGAGGCTCACGAGCTGTACGACCTGCGCGAGTATGACGCCGTCGTGTCATCGGGCGAGCAGATCACGGCGGGGTTGATGGCGATCATTCTCCAGTCCATCGGGGTCAGGGCGCGATCCTGGCAGGGCTGGCAGATCCCGCTTGTCACGGACGATTCGCACAGCGTCGCGCGCATCGATCGCGTCGAAACGTCTGACCTGCTCGCGAGCGTCGAAGGCGGAGAAGTTGCCATCGTGGCGGGCTTCCAGGGCATTGCCCCTTCCGGACGCATAACCACCCTCGGGCGCGGCGGTTCCGACACGAGCGCCGTTGCGCTGGCGGCCGCTCTCAAGGCCGAGCGTTGCGACATCTACACGGACGTCGATGGGGTGTATACAACAGATCCGCGCATTGTGCCCGCCGCCCGCAGGCTCCCCCGCATTTCGTATGAGGAGATGCTGGAAATGGCGTCTCTGGGCGCGAAAGTGCTCCAGACGCGCTCTGTCGAGCTTGCAATGGCTCAAGGCGTGCGTGTACAAGTTCGTTCTAGCTTCGATAACCCTGAATCATGCGAACCCGCTCGCTCCGGAATATCCGAAAAGTGCGGGACGCTCGTTTGCGACGAAACGGAAATGCTGGAACATCACGTTGTCAGTGGCATTGCTTACGCGAAAGACGAGGCAAAGGTTACGGTCCTGAGCATCGAGGACAAGCCGGGCGTTGCCGCGAGCATTTTCGTGCCGTTGTCGGAAGCGAACATCAACGTCGACATGATCGTGCAGAACATTTCCGAGGATGGCCGGAAAACCGACCTCACCTTCACCGTGGCGGCATCGGAATTGCCGCGCGCTCTCCAGGTGCTGCGCGATAATCAGGATACGATCCGCTATCGCGACCTTCGCGGCGACACGGATATGGTGAAGGTGTCGGTCATCGGCGTCGGCATGCGCAGCCACGCAGGCGTGGCCGCAGAGATGTTTCAGGCCCTCGCCAAGAAGGGCATCAACATCCAGGCGATCTCGACGTCCGAAATCAAGATCAGCGTGCTCATCGGCGCGGCGCATACCGAGGAGGCGGTCAACACACTGCATAGCTTGTTCGGTCTGGACCGAACCTGAAACGACACGAACCGGAAATTCGGGCGCTCGCGTGGCAGGGGCGCCTTACCCTCGCAACCTAACAGGTTATTGGAACCAGGCAGATGCCCTGGACACAACGTCCACCATGGGTGCTGATCCGAAGCTTGCGGGCGATCATGGCGAGTGCGTCAGAGCCGCAAGCCAAGCTGGATAGCATCGTCAAAGTCATCGCCTCGAACATGATCGCCGAGGTGAGTTCGATCTATGTCCGCCTGCCGGACGAGTCGCTCGAGCTTTTCGCTACCGAGGGCTTGAAGAAAGAGGCTGTCCACGCGCTCCGCATGAACAAGGGCGAGGGTCTCGTCGGTCTGATCGCCGACTGGGGACAGCCCATCAATTTGCCCGACGCTCAGAAACACCCCTCGTTCTCCTACAAGCCTGAGACAGGCGAAGAGAACTACCACTCCTTCCTCGGCGTGCCGATCGTGCGCGAGCGGCGCACCATCGGCGTTCTCACCGTGCAGAACAAGATCGAGCGCCGCTATACGACGGAAGAGGTGGAGGCGCTCGAAACGACGGCCATGGTGCTAGCGGAACTCATCGGATCGGGCGCTTTTGCGGGCGCGGTATCCCACGCGCCGGGGCGGCGCGAAACGTCGGTCACGCTCAAGGGCACGCCGCTTGCGGATGGACTCGCGCTCGGCCACATCGCGCTGCACGAGCCGCGCCCCGTGGTGCTGAAGTTTTTCGCTGACAACATCCCTGCGGAACTGAAGCGCCTCGAAGACGCGCTCGAACGCCTCAAGGACGATATCAGGCGCCATCTCGAACACGAAGATTCGCCCCAGGACAGCGAGCATCAGGCCGTTCTCGAAGCCGTGCAGATGCTGGCGAACGACAAGGGCTGGGCGCGGCGCATGCGCGATGCCGTCATGGCCGGGCTCACCGCCGAGGCGGCTGTGGAGCGCGTTCAGCAGAACATGCGCACGCAGCTCATGAAGGTTGGGGACGACTTCTGGCGCGAGCGCAGCCACGACATCGACGACCTGTCGACAAGGCTTCTGCGGACGCTTCAGGGGCAGGAGACGCATGTCGAGCGCCTGCCGAACGACGCAATCCTCGTCGCCCGCAATATGGGCGCGGCCGAGCTTCTGAGCTACGATCCACGCAAGCTGCGCGGCCTCGTCATCGAGGAAGGCGGCGCGACCTCGCACGTGTCCATCGTGGCGCGCTCGTTCAATCTCGCGGTGCTCGTGCAGGTGCCGGACGTGCTGGCGATCGCCGATCATGGCGACCCGGCGATTCTCGATGCCGCGACCGGGCAGTTCCACGTTCGCCCGTCGCTCGAACTCATCCGCGCCTACGCCGACAAGGCGCGTTTTCGCGCGCGGCGGCAGGCCCGCTTCTCCAAGCTTCGCCATGTGCAGGCGATCACCAAGGACGGCGAGCGCGTTCTGCTCAACATGAATGCCGGGCTCACGGTGGATCTGCCGCATCTCTATCAAAGCGGCGCGGACGGCATCGGCCTGTACCGAACCGAACTTCAGTTCATGGTCGCGTCGCGCTTCCCGAAAATGGAGGAGCAGCGCAAGACCTATAACCGCATCCTCGACATGGCCGCCAGCCGCCGTGTCGTATTCCGCTCGCTCGACGTGGGCGGCGACAAGGTGCTGCCTTACCTTCGGCGCGTGAAGGAAGAGAACCCGGCGCTGGGCTGGCGCGCGATCCGCATGTCGCTCGACAGGCCCGCGCTGTTCCGGACGCAGGCCCGCGCCCTGATGCGCGCGGCGGCGGGACGCGAGCTTTCGCTGATGCTGCCTTTCATCGCCGACGTTTCCGAGCTTCTCGGCGCAAAGGCACTCATCGACAAGGAAGTCGAGCACGCGAAGCGGCACGGTCACGAATTGCCGTCGGAGATGCGCATCGGTGTGATGGTCGAAATCCCGGCCATTCTCTACCAGCTCGATCAGATCCTTCCGCTGGTGGACTTCATTTCGGTCGGCAGCAACGACCTTCTGCAATTCCTCTTTGCTGCGGATCGCGAAAACGAGCGCGTGGCCAGGCGATTCGATCCGCTGCACCCGTCAGCGCTCAAGGTGCTGCGCGAGATCGCGACGAAGGCCATAGCGCACAAGACCGACTTCGCACTGTGCGGCGAGATGGCGGGGCGGCCTGTCGATGCGATGGCGTTGATCGGGCTCGGCTTCCGCTCCATCTCCATGGCACCGGCATCGGTGGGGCCCATCAAGGCCATGGTTCTTTCCCTCGACACGCAGAAGCTGGCAGAGACCCTGAACGGTCTCGTCGACGGAAACTGCCCGACCATCCGGCGCGAACTGACCGAGTTTGCGCGGAAGGAAAACATTGATATCTAGAGAACGGATATGGGCTGCTGCGCACGCCCGGTGCAGTGAACTTGACATTTGATCGCGACAGGCTGCGGCGCTCCCATCAAATGTGAAATTCACTCCGCTTATTCAATTAGTTGCTTGTGCCCTTTGGGCGTGTACGCTTGATCGCGAGCTTGAGGCGACGGTAATCAAACGTATGCGCCCGGGCGCGAGCCGATCAGGCCAATAACAGTTTTCGTCGCGCCGGCCGTGGGGTTTGGTCGTGATGAACAGGGATCGATTCATGGCATCCATACCGAAAGAAAAACTGCAGCGGCTCGTCGGGCGCTGGGAAACCATCCAGGCACAGCTTTCGGAAGGCTGCGATCAGGAGACGTTCAAGAAGCTCTCAAAGGAATTTTCGGACCTCGATCCGCTCGTCGCGGCCATCAAGACGCTCGAAGCCGCTGAAGACGAGCGCGACAGCCTGCGCCAGATGATCGAAGATCCGGCCTCCGAGCCGGACATGGTGGAGCTTGCGCGCGAGGAACTGGAGGCGGCCGAGCCGCGCGTCGAAAAGCTGGAGCACGAGCTTCAGATCATGTTGCTGCCGAAGGACGCGGCGGACGAGAAAAGCGCCATCCTCGAAGTACGCGCGGGCACCGGCGGCGAGGAAGCCGCGCTGTTCGCGGCGGACCTGTTCCGCATGTACCAGCGCTATGCGGACCTCAAGGGCTGGAAAGTGAACGTGCTTTCGGTCAGCGATGCGGACGCCGGAGGCTACAAGGAAATCGTGGCGGGCATCAGCGGCAAGGGCGTGTTCGCGCGGATGAAGTTTGAGTCGGGCGTGCATCGCGTGCAGCGCGTGCCCGAAACGGAGAACCAGGGCCGCATCCACACTTCGGCGGCGACGGTGGCCGTGTTGCCGGAGGCGGAGGATATCGACATCGAAATCCGCGAGCAGGACATCCGCATCGACACGATGCGGGCAAGCGGCGCGGGCGGCCAGCACGTGAACACCACCGATTCGGCGGTTCGGATCACCCACCTTCCCACCGGCATCATCGTGACATCGAGCGAGAAATCCCAGCATCAGAACCGCGCGCGCGCCATGCAGGTGCTTCGCGCGCGCCTTTACGACATGGAGCGCACGAAGGCCGACGAAGCCCGCGCGGCGGAACGCAAGGATCAGATCGGCTCCGGCGACCGCTCGCAGCGTATCCGCACGTACAATTTTCCGCAGGGCCGCGTGACAGATCATCGCGTCAATGTGACGCTCTACAATCTGCCGCAGATCATGGAGGGCGACGGGCTTGACACGATCATCGATGCGCTGATCACGGAGCATCAGGCTGGCCAGCTTGCCGCGGAAACCGCGGCCCATGCCTGAGGCAACGGGCGCAGCGGAGCGCGGATGACGACGTTCGGGGAATTGGTGCGCTATCTCACCGAAAGGTTCAGGCAGGCCGGCATCGAGTCGGCGGCTCTCGATGCGCGTCTTCTCTCGGCGCATGCCGCCGGCTTCTCGCCGGAAGAGGCAGTCACCCGGCGCGACGAAGCGCTTCCGCACGCAGTGCTGGATCGGGCTATCGATGTCGCTCAACGGCGTTTCGCGGGCGAGCCGGTTTCACGCATCCTTGGCGTGCGCGAGTTCTGGGGCATGCCGTTCGAGCTGTCGCCGCATACGCTCGATCCACGTCCGGACACGGAAGTTCTCGTCGAGACCGCGTTGGCATGGGCGCGCGACCGGCATCGCGCGAACGCACCGCTTCGCATCCTCGACCTTGGGACCGGCACGGGCTGCATCCTCGCCGCGCTTCTGTCGGAGTTGCCGAACGCCATGGGAATCGGCATCGACCGCAGCGAAGGGGCGTTGCGAACGGCACGGAGGAATTTCGCGCGGCTCGGCTTCGCGTCCCGTTCCATTTTCCTGTGCGGAGATTGGGGCAGTGCCCTTGCCGATGCAACTTTTGACATCATTACGTGTAACCCTCCTTATATTGAAACAGCCGACATCGCGGGATTGAGCGCCGAGGTGCGGGATTTCGATCCCCCGCTTGCGCTGGACGGGGGGAAAGACGGGCTTAAGGCGTACCGGGATATTGTGCCGCAAGTTTCGCGCATTTTGCGCATGTCAGGAATCGTGATTTTCGAGACGGGTCATCGTCAGGCACGGTCGGTTAGAGACCTGCTGACGGAACTCGACGTCGGATTCCAAACGGAAATTTTTGCGGATCTGGCGGGGATCGAGCGAGCCGTTGCAGGAGTGAGACAGCCGTCTGACGACGCGATGCGCGGCAAAAAAAAGGTTGGAAATCCGATTGGATCGGGATAGGGTCAATGCAGAGGCGGCCTCGTCAACCCGCAGCGGTTGAGACACGACGAGGCGTAGGAACGTAGGCTACCAAAAAACTGATGCTATGACCGGGTGCTGATTTCAGGCATCGGCGGTATCCGTGGTTCACGTTTCTTACTGCGCAGAGCCTAGAAACATCTGCTTCTCAAGTTAGCGTTGCTTCGAACTGACAGGCAGGCTGGACTGAGATTTTTTACTGTTGCAGGCATTTACCGGCACCAACACGCCATGTCTGCATGAGGTGAGCTTTTGTGACCTTCGACAAGACAGGACCCATGAGGCAAGGACAGCAAAGCCGCAGAGGCCGCAATCGTGGCGGCCGCAAGCCACAGAATTCCATGAGCCGGAACTACGAATCGAGTGGTCCCGACGTCAAGATCCGTGGCACAGCGATGCATATCGCGGAGAAATATACGTCTCTTGCTCGCGACGCGATGTCTTCCGGCGATTCCGTGGCCGCCGAAAACTATCTTCAGCATGCCGAGCATTACAACCGCATCATCCTTGCCGCGCAGGCTCAGAATACCGGCGGCGAGCAGCCCCTCAACGGCGGGCGGTTCGGCGGACAGGATGCCTATTCGCGCGATTTCGACTCCGATGACGATGATGGCGACGGGGACGATTTTGCTCCCCAGCAACGCTTTCAGCCCGAGCGGAACGAGCGCGCCGAGCGGAACGAGCGCCCGGAACGCGCCGAACGGCCCGAGCGCGGCGAACGCCCGGATCGCGGCGAGCGCCCCGAGCGCGTCCCCTCCTACAATCAGCATCAGCAGCCGCAGCCCTATATCCCGCAGAACGCTTTCCCGCAGTTCCTGCAGCAGCCGGTGGTGCTTCCTCCGCAGCCCAGCAGCGCGGTTGACGGCGCACCGCAGCCGGTCAATGGCGTTTCGAACGGCGAGGCTTATAACGGCGCGCCGGAGGGCGACCGCCTGCCGCGCCGCCGCCGCCGCCGCCCGATCGGTGAAGCCGCTCCGGTGAAGACTTACACGGGCCGCAGCGGAACCGCCGCGCTGTCCAATGCCGCGCCTGCCGTGGCGGCGGTCATCGACCCCAAAACCGACGACTCCACGTCCTGACACGCCGGGAGCGTGTCGCGCACCGCCCTCGATACGTTCCGGCGGCTCGCGAGAGTGCAAAATTGGAAAAGCCCCGACGCCGACGCTCGGGGCTTTTTTCGTGCCTGTCGCTGTTCTTGCAGCGATTATGCCGCAATCGACGCCGCACGACGCAGTGATATTGGCGCAGCCGAATCGGCTTTTGCGTCTGAATCGATGCCGATCGCATGCGGGCTATCTATTGCACCCGATGCCCGTCGCGGAACAACGCCCGCGGCGAGCCTTTCAGACGGAAGCGCTGTTCGTTCAGCCCTTGCGCTCAACTTGCGAAACGTCTCGAACCGCGCCGCGCGCCGCGCTCGTTGTCAGCGCCGCATAGGCCCGCAGCGCCTGGCTCACATGGCGAACGCGGCTGACAGGCTTCCATGCCGCCGCGCCCTTTGCTTCCATCGCCGCGCGCCGCTTTGCCAGCACTTCGTCGGACAGGTCGACACGGATCAGGCGGTTCGGAATGTCGATCACTATGATGTCGCCCTGCTCAACGAGGCCGATCGCGCCGCCTTCGGCCGCTTCGGGCGAGGCGTGGCCGATGGACAGGCCCGAGGTACCGCCGGAAAAGCGCCCGTCGGTGATCAGCGCGCATTTCTTGCCGAGGCCCATGCTCTTCAGATAGCTCGTCGGATAGAGCATTTCCTGCATGCCGGGGCCACCCTTCGGCCCCTCATAGCGGATGAGCACCACGTCGCCTTCCTTGACCGCGCCGCCGAGGATCTTCTCGACCGCCTCTTCCTGGCTCTCGCAGATCACGGCGGGACCAGTAAAGGTGAGGTTCGAGGAGTCGACACCCGCCGTCTTCACGATGCAGCCATCGAGCGCGATGTTACCGAACAGCACGGCGAGGCCGCCATCCTTCGAGAACGCGTTCTCCACGGAGCGGACGACGCCTTTGGCGCGGTCGGCGTCGAGTTCGTCCCAGCGCGCGGCTTGACTGAAGGCCTCGACCGTGCGGACACCGCCGGGCGCGGCCTTGTAGAAGCTCTGCACCTCCGGCGAATTGGTGCGCGCGATGTCCCACTTGTCGAGCGCATCCGCGATGGTCGGCGCATGAACGGTGCTGCAGCCCCGATTGATCAGCCCGCCGCGGTCGAGTTCGCCGAGGATGCCCATGATGCCGCCCGCACGATGCACGTCTTCGACATGGACGTTGGCGATGTTCGGCGCGACCTTCGAGAGGCACGGCACGCGGCGCGACAGCCGGTCGATGTCGGTCATGGTGAAGGGCACGCCCGCTTCCTGCGCGGCGGCGAGCAGATGCAACACCGTGTTGGTCGAGCCGCCCATCGCGATGTCGAGCGTCATCGCGTTTTCGAATGCCTCGAAATTGGCGATGGAGCGGGGGAGCACGCTGGCGTCGTCGCCTTCATAATGGCGCTTCGTGATTTCGACGATGCGCCGCCCCGCTTCGAGGAACAGGTCCTTGCGGTCGGCGTGGGTGGCCAGCATCGTGCCGTTGCCGGGCAGCGAAAGACCGAGCGCCTCGGTGAGGCAGTTCATGGAATTGGCCGTGAACATGCCCGAACACGAGCCGCAGGTCGGGCACGAGTCGCGCTCATAGGCTTCGGCCACCTCGTCAGACACGGTCGGGTCCGCGCCCTTGATCATCGCGTCGATGAGATCCACCGCGTGCGTCTTGCCGCCAACTATGACCTTTCCCGCTTCCATCGGGCCGCCGGAAACGAAGATCGTCGGAATGTTGAGGCGCAGGCTCGCCATCAGCATGCCGGGCGTGATCTTGTCGCAATTCGAGATGCAAACGAGCGCGTCGGCGGTGTGCGCGTTGACCATATATTCCACCGCGTCGGCGATGATTTCGCGCGACGGCAGAGAATAAAGCATGCCGCTATGGCCCATCGCGATGCCGTCGTCGATGGCAATGGTGTTGAATTCCTTGGCGACGCCGCCCGCCTTTTCGATCTCGCGCGCGACGAGCTGGCCGAGATCCTTCAGATGCACGTGGCCGGGGACGAACTGCGTGAACGAGTTGGCGATGGCGATGATCGGCTTGCCGAAATCGCCGTCTTTCATGCCGGTCGCACGCCAGAGACCGCGAGCGCCCGCCATGTTGCGGCCATGGGTCGAGGTACGGGAGCGATAGTCCGGCATTGTCGTGCGCCTTCTTGTTTTAGAATAACTACGGCGAGTTCATAGACCCGCGAACGCTGTCTTATCTAGCGAAAAACGTATGTCGCGCTTTCTTTGCCCGGCGGCAAGGATGCGCGCGCTCATGAAGTGGCGTATCTCAAGCAACCGTGAGCACATCGCCGACGCCGACCGCGCCGCCGCGCGTAACCTTCGCGTAAAGCCCCAGGTTTTTGTGGCCCCATGTGCCTTGCAGCGCCGCCGGGACGGAAATCCCGCGCTGCGCTGTCGCCGGGTCGACGCTCGTGGCTTCGCAACGCGCCGTTTCCGCGAACACCTCAAGCTGCGCGCCGCCGCACGTCAACGTCTTGCCGATCCAGTGCCGCTCTTCCCACGCGGGCACGCCCTCGAAATAGAGGTTCGCGCGAAAGCGCGCGGGGGCGAGGTCTACGCCTGTTACGCGGGAAACGTCGCGCACCGTCTCCAGATTGACGACATGCAGAGCCTTCGCGGCGATGTCGGTAAACTGATGGCCGTCGGCATGCACGATGCGCGGTGGTCCCTTCAGGTCATCCTTCATGTAGGCCGCGAGAAACTGCTCGATCATCTGACGGCCGAGCCTGGTTTTCAGCGCGCCCCGCGCGACCTGCCGACCGTCGCGGAACAGCGTGAGCGTGTGGCTGTCCTCGTCGAAGGCAAGGTTAAGGCTGGCTAGCCGCTCGTTTCGCATCAATTGCAGGAAATGCACTTTCGGGAACCATTTCGGGCTCAGCGTGTCGAAAGCGTGACCGCCATTTTCAATGGCGTAGATCCGGTCGAAAGGCATGCCTTCACCGGGTGTTAAGTCTGCTTTCGGCGCGTCGATCCCGTTCATCCCTTTCATGGGATAATGGACCAGTGAAACTATCTTGGGCGTAGCCGACATGCGAGCGCCTGAAGCCTTTTTTTGACGAATGATGCTGCCATATATGACGGCATCAACCTGCTTCCTGTCCAGATACGCGGCTGCGTCTAGCAGCCACCGAGGCAACCATGAATTTCGAGAAACTGACCGACCGTTCGAAAGGTTTCTTCCAGTCCGCGCAGTCGCTCGCCCTGCGCGAAGGACATCAAAGACTTACACCTGAACACCTTCTGAAAGTCTTGCTCGACGACAGCGAGGGACTTGCCGCCGGACTGATCACCAAGTCGGGCGGCCGACCCGAGGATGCGCTTGCGCGCGTCGAGCAGGCGCTCGCCAAGATACCGAAGGTGACGGGGCAAGGCGCGGGCCAGATCTACATCGCGCCCGAACTCGCGCGCGTCCTCGATCAGGCGGAGAAGATCGCCGACAAGGCGGGCGACAGCTTCATCACCGTCGAGCGGCTTCTGCTTGCTCTTGCGATGGAGAAGGACGCGCAGACCTCGAAGATCCTCGCGGATGCGGGCGTCACGCCGACCGGGCTCAACGCCGCGATCAACGATCTGCGCAAGGGCCGCACCGCCGACAGCGCATCCGCCGAGCAAGCTTACGACGCGCTGAAGCGCTACGCCCGCGACCTCACGGACGCGGCGGCGAAGGGCCAGCTCGACCCCGTGATCGGCCGCGACGAGGAGATCCGCCGCACGATCCAGGTGCTTTCGCGGCGCACGAAGAACAACCCCGTGCTGATCGGCGAGCCGGGCGTCGGCAAGACCGCCATCGCCGAAGGGCTTGCGCTGCGCATCGTCAATGGCGACGTGCCGGAATCCTTGCGCGACAAGAAGCTTCTCGCGCTCGACATGGGCGCGCTGATCGCGGGTGCGAAATATCGCGGCGAGTTCGAGGAACGCCTCAAGGCCGTTCTCTCGGAGATCACGGCAGCGGCGGGCGGCATCATCCTGTTCATCGACGAACTGCATACGCTCGTCGGCGCGGGCAAGGCCGAGGGCGCGATGGACGCATCGAACCTCCTGAAACCGGCACTCGCACGCGGAGAACTGCATTGCGTCGGCGCCACCACGCTCGACGAATACCGCAAATATATCGAGAAGGACGCGGCGCTTGCCCGCCGCTTCCAGCCCGTGTTCGTGAGCGAGCCGACGGTGGAGGACACCATTTCCATCCTGCGCGGCCTCAAGGAAAAGTACGAGCTTCACCACGGCGTGCGCATCACCGACTCGGCGCTCGTCGCGGCGGCGACGCTGTCGAACCGCTACATCACGGACCGCTTCCTGCCCGACAAGGCCATCGACCTGATGGACGAGGCAGCGAGCCGTCTTCGCATGCAGGTCGACTCGAAGCCCGAGGAACTCGACGAACTCGACCGGCGCATCATCCAGCTCAAGATCGAGCGCGAGGCGCTGAAGAAGGAAAGCGACGTCGCGTCGAAGGATCGTCTCGCACGCCTTCAGAAAGACCTCGCGGATCTGGAGGAGAAATCCGACGCGCTGACCCGCCGCTGGAAGGAGGAGAAGGACAAGCTCGCTTCCTCGCAGAAGGTGAAGGAAGAACTCGACGCCGCCCGCAATGAGCTTGAGCAGGCGCAGCGCAAGGGCAACCTCGCGCGCGCGGGCGAACTGTCATACGGCGTGATTCCCGAGCTTGAGAAGAAGCTCAAGGCGATGGAAAGCGCGGGTGAAGGCAAGCCTGGCATGGTCGAAGAGGCGGTAACGCCGGACCACATCGCGGGCGTCGTGTCGCGCTGGACGGGTATCCCCGTCGAAAAGATGCTCGAAGGCGAGAAGGACAAGCTGCTTCGCATGGAGGACGAGCTTGGCAAGCGCGTCATCGGCCAGGAAGAGGCGGTGCGCTCCGTGGCGACTGCCGTGCGGCGCGCGCGGGCGGGCCTGCAGGACCCGAACCGGCCCATCGGCTCGTTCATGTTCCTCGGTCCGACCGGCGTCGGCAAGACCGAGCTTTCACGCGCGCTCGCGGCGTTCCTGTTCGACGACGAAAGCGCCATGGTGCGCATCGACATGTCGGAGTTCATGGAGAAGCACTCCGTCGCCCGGCTTATCGGCGCACCTCCCGGCTATGTCGGCTACGAGGAAGGCGGCGCGCTGACCGAAGCCGTGCGCCGCAGGCCATATCAGGTCGTTCTGTTCGACGAGATCGAGAAGGCGCACCCGGACGTGTTCAACGTGCTGCTTCAGGTGCTCGACGATGGCCGGCTGACGGACGGTCAGGGCCGCACGGTCGATTTCCGCAACACGATCATCATCATGACATCGAACCTCGGCTCGGAATATCTCGTCAACCAGCCGGAGGGCGAGAGCGAAGCTGAGGTGCGCGCGCAGGTGATGGCGGTGGTGCGGGCGCATTTCCGGCCCGAGTTCCTGAACCGCATCGACGACATTCTCCTGTTCCACAGGCTGCGCCGCGATGAGATGGGTGCGATTGTCGACATCCAGCTCAAGCGCCTGCAGAAGCTGCTCGACGAACGCAAGATCGTGCTCGATGTCGATGAGAAGGCCCGGAACTGGCTTGCGGATCGCGGCTACGAGCCGGCCTATGGCGCGCGGCCGTTGAAGCGCGTCATCCAGCGCGCGGTGCAGGATCCGCTGTCGGAGTTGATCCTTGCGGGCGCCGTGAAGGATGGCGACACGGTGCGCATCACGGCGGGTTCGGACGGGCTCATCATCAACGACCGCCCGTTCAGCCTCGCGGCCTGATCAAGGCGCATTGTTTGCGATTACGGGGCCGGACTTTCGTCCGGCCTTTTTTCGTGCGTGCGATGTCCGCTCTTCCCGCGCCGCTACCGCTTCCGCCAGGTGAAGATCGATGTCGTCGCGTAATTCAGCACGGCGCTGACCGCCGCGCCCGCGATCCCGGCGAGCCACCATAGCGCGGTCATCTCAAAGACCGTTTCAGCAAACGCCACGTTCACGACCGCGCCGACGCTGCATGCGAGCAGGAAGGTGATCAGCCCCGGTATGATCTGCCAGCCGGTCAGGCGCTTGTCGCGATAGGTCAGCCAGTTGTTCAGGAAGAAGTTCGAGATCGCGGCGACGAGAGTTGCGAGGGCCTGCGAGGTCGCGAACGTAAGCGGCGTTGCGACAAGGGCCGCGCGCAGCACGCCGAGATGCACGAGCACGCCCGTAAAGCCGACGAGGCTGAACAACAGGAAGCGCACAGGCACGATGCGCCCGAGGCTCTTGTCGGCAAGCAGGACGAGATATTCCCAGACGGTCAACGTATCGAGCTTGCTTTCGCCGTGGAGGCGCGCCTTGAACTGGTAGGCCAGTTCCTTGAACTTCAGGGGGCGCGGCGACGACGCGAACACATCCACGAGGATCTTGTTGCCGATGCCCGAGAGGTTGCGGATCGAGCCCTCGAAGACTTCGCGCTTCGCCATGAAGAAGCCGGATACGGGATCGGAGAGCTTTGCCCGCAGAATGGTCTGCGCGAGGCGCGTGGCGATGAAGCTCATGGCCTGCCGCGCGCGCGTGAAGCCTTCCGACAGGCTCTTTTCCGTGTAGCGGCTGCCGATCACGACATCCGTTTCCGGCTCCCTTTGCAGGAGTTCGAGCATGCGCGGCAGAAGCGTCTCGTCGTGCTGCAAGTCGGCATCGATGATCGCGACATAGGGGGCGGAAGAGGCGAGGACGGCTTCCGCACAGGCCGACGTCAGCCCACGCCGTCCAAGACGCTGAACGCAGCGCACGCGCGAATCGCGGCGGGCCACTTCGCGCACATGGGCGGCGGTCCCGTCGGGCGAGTCGTCGTCGACGAAGATGACTTCCCAATGGACGCCGGAAAGCGCGGCGGCGAGCTTTTCGATCAGCGGCTCGACGTTCTCGCGCTCGTTGAACGTGGGCGCGATAACGGTGAGATCGGGCCCCTTGGCAATCGCGGGTACGGCCTCGATGCGCCGCGCTTCAGTCACATCTGGCTGCATGTCTTGCCCTGTCTGGTCGCCGGATCGCAGGCGAAGAGGCCGCCGCGATATCCACTGAGGAGGAATACAGCATAAGCGTCGCGGGGCTGCAATCCGCCCGGTCGCGTGACGGTGGCGATTTGAACGGCGCTGTCGAAGGCGGGGGACGCCTTGGGCTGCGATCCCGCCTTGAGCACCAGCAGCGCAGGCGCGTCCTTCAGCCGGGATTCATCCGGCGGTGGAAAATTGGAATAGCGGATCCGGTCGTTGATCTGCACGACGCCATCCGCGCCGATGCCGTGGAAGGCGAGTTCGCCCGTGATGGCATAACGATCCGTCAGCACGAGGCCCGCGCCATGCTCGCGCCGAAGACGGTCGATGTCCGCGCCGAGCGCCGACCAGCCCTTCATGCGCGTCGTTGGGTCTTTCTTCGCCTCGATGGGAATCGCACCCGTGCCGAGTTGAACCAGCGCGACAAGGGTGAAAGCCGCGCCGATGAAGGGGGCGGCAACGAAGGCGGTACGGAGCGTGGGCGCGCGGCGATGCCCCAGCACCGCAAGGCCGCCATGCACGGCTGCGAGGATCGCGAAGGGGTACACGAGCCCCGGCCAGTTCGGCTGGATCTTCTGGCTCGCCGCGTGGACGATGAAGAACGCCCACATCGGGGCGGCTATCCCGCCCGGCAGAAGCCACCGCGCATCGTCGCGCCGCAATCCGCGTGCGAGCGCGTAAAAGCTGCCCCACAGGCAGAAAAGGAATATGAGGGGCGTCGCCAATCCCGCCTGTCCGCCGAGCAGTTCGCCAACGCTCGCGAAGGCGTTCGCAGGCTTGTCCTTGACGCCGTGCGCGGCCTGCTTCGCGAAAGACGCCCAGTCTTGGGCGTAGTTCCACCAGACGACGGGGGCGATTGCCGCGAAGGCGACGACGCCGCCGAGATACGGCTCGGGGCGCAGGAACCAGCGGCGGCCTTCGCGCGTGCCGGCCATCCACAGAAAAAGGCCCGGCAGCATGAGCGCGGCGGTGTATTTGCTCATGAAGGCGAGGCCGAGAGCCCCGCCGACACCGAGCCACCATGCGCCTCGCCCCGTTTCGATAAGCTTCGCGAGCGCGAACAGCACGCATGTCGCGAAAAAGGCGAGCGGCGTGTCGGGCGTCGAGACGATACCGGCGGCGGCGGAAAGGATCGTCGCATTCATCCACACGACGGCAAGAAGCGCCGCCGCGCGGTCGGCGAACAGCGCAAGGCTCGCGCGCCAAAGGAGATATGACCCCGCGACGGTGCTCAGGAGGCCGACGAATCGCACGCCGAAAGCCGTGTCGCCGAAAATCTCGGTGCCCGCGCGGATCCACCAGGCGATCATGGCGGGGTGGTCGTAATATCCGGCGGCCAGATGCTTCGACCACATCCAGTAATAGGCTTCATCTTCGGCAAGTTCGGTCGTCGCGGCAAGCACGAAGCGTGCGACGATGAGGCATGAAACCGCGACGAGCCCGAGCGTCAGCCCGAGGTTCCCGACAGGGGCCCGCGACGAAGGATCTGCCTTCCCGCGCAACGCCGCTTCCGCGACCGAAACCATCGGCACAACTCCAACCTTGTTCCCGGGCTCGATAGCCGAGACGACGCGGTGCATCAACTCCAATTGCGCAGCCCGCGCCTTCCGGTGGCATCAGCAATCGTCAGATGGCGCTTTTATAAGGCCGACCATGTGCCGGGTCGTACGCTTGCGATTGGCTGCCCGTTTACGCCATGGAAGGTGCGTGCTAGAGCGTCGCGCGGACCCATCCGGCGCCGGGGCTCTGCGTTCGGCTGTCAAGTGGCGCGGAAGCCAACCGGCGCGAAGGGCGAGAGAAGCGAGCAAACGCCATGAATGAGACCGTTGCCGAAGCCGCCGGAGACCGCTTGTCGCCGCATCCGCTCCCGAGTTGCTGGGTTATCGGCGACGGGCGTCCCGGCCTCGAAAATCAGTCGCTCGGCCTTGCGGAAGCGATGGGCCTCGAACCGGTGCTGAAACGCGTCGTGCTGCGCAAGCCGTGGCGCATTGCCAGCCCGTACGTCACCGCATTCAAGCGCTTCGCCTTCAGCGGCAGCGGCGCATCGCTCGAAGCGCCGTGGCCCGATATCGCCATCGCAACCGGGCGGCCCGGCGCGCTGCCTCTTATATATCTGCGCGAGGCGAGCAAGGGACGCACCTTCACGGTGCAGATACAGGATCCCGTCGTGCGGCGCGGTTCGTTCGACCGCATCGTGGTGCCGTGGCACGACGGCGTGACGGGCGACAATATCGTCACGATGGACGGCTCGTTACACATCATAACCCCGGCGAGGCTCGCGGCCGAGGCGCCTCGCTGGGCGGACGCTTTCGCCGCCATCCCCCGCCCCCGTGTTGCGGTGGCGATCGGCGGCGTCAATTCGCGCTACGACCTTCGCCCGGAGGATATGACGGTGCTGGGCGCGCAGCTCGCCGCGCTCGCGGCGCAGGGGTTCGGGCTTCTCGTCAGCGGGTCGCGGCGCACGGGCGAGGCCAATATGGCCGCGCTCACCGAGGCGCTGGCAGGCTCCGGCGCGTACATCTATGACGGCCAGAACGGCGCGAACCCCTATCTCGGTATGCTTGCGCACGCGGACGCCTTCGTGGTGACGTGCGATTCCATCAACATGATCACCGAGGCGGCAAGCACGGGAAGGCCCGTCCATATCGCCCGTTTGCCTTTCAGGCGCGGACGAGAAGGCGGCCGTAACAAGTTCGGGGAGTTCGTCCGGCGTCTGGAAGGGAGCGGACGCGTTCGCATGTTCGACGGGCGAATAGAGAGCTGGACTTACGAGCCTCTCCGCGAGATGGAACGGGTGGCGCACATTCTGCGGGAGGCACTCACGCTGCATTTGCGCAGCCTCTACTCAAGATAGTATAATAAAAGCAAATCAACCGGAAATATTTTGACACAACTTTATTGTGGACGAGGCTGCCGCGACTCAAATAGCAGCATTCAAATCGTGCCTGTCTTTGAGTCCGATTCGTCCCCGCCATCGCTGTGCCGGAACTTTGCCGCATAGCTGGAGTTTGAAGGTGGGGAACCGAATATGGAGGGAGAACACTATGAATAAACTTGTTGCTTTCTTTTCGGGCGCCGCAATCGCGCTCGGAATGACCACGACCGCCGACGCAGGCGTGCGCGCGGGCGTGTTGCGCTGCTTCACGGCGCCTTCGCAGGGCGTGTTCGTCGGCTCCACGCAGGAAGCCCGCTGCGTTTTCACGAGCGCTTACGGCCATCGTGAAAACTACGTCGCGAAGATCGAACGCCTTGGCCCCGATGTCGGCATCCGCGACAAGGCCGTCCTCGTCTGGGCCGTCTACGCTCCGACGAGCCTGCGCCGCCACGCGCTGCGCGGCGATTATGTCGGCGCATCGGCTGATGTCTCGTTCGGCGTCGGCGCGGGCGCGAATGTCCTCGTCGGCGGCAGCGGTCGCACCGTTTCGCTTCAGCCCGTCAGTGTGAAGGCTCAGACCGGTCTCGCAGTCGGCGCGGGCGCGGCTCGGCTGCAGCTGCGTTAAAGCCTCTCGAAGGCATCTCTCAGCGAGAGCGTCACTTTGAAAAGCCCCGCCCTGCGGGGCTTTTCGCGTTCCTG
>NZ_JASGFR010000027.1:0-53854 GCF_047605405.1 Rhodomicrobium sp.
GCCTCACAATGCTGCGACGCAGCAAAGACGCCCTTGACGGGCGGGCGCGAATACCACAGTTACCGCTTATGACGCTGCCGACGAATCATCCCCTGCGCATTGTCCTCAACGACGAGGTGCACGCCCGCACGCCCGAGGCGCTGAACGCCCCGTGCCGCATTTCCTACCTCGCCTTCAAGACCGACGAAGCCACGCGCGGAGACATCGGTCGCAAGGTTCAGGAGCTTGCCGAGCGCTTCGGACGGCCGGTGCCCGACGACAAGGCGACCCACTACAGCGAAAACTTCGGTTCGTTCCGCTTTACTTATGAGCGTCACTCCGAATTCTCGCGTTTCATGGTCTTCACGGAAGGTCCGAACGGCGAGCTTTTCGGCCATCCGGCCATCAAGGCGCTTCCCGATGACTGGGTGGCGGGTTTGCCCGGATCGCTGATCGTCGCCGCGAATGTCGAACTCGTGCGCGGCGCGGATTCGCTGCCCGATCCCGATGAAATCTCGACGCGCTATTTCGGCGGGAACGTGCTTGTCGGCGCGACCGTGGCGAGCGGCGCAGGCCGCGTCTTTACCGACTTCCGCATTCACGACGATGGCTTCACCCGCTTCCTGATGCAGGACATCTCGCTGACGCCCCGGCAGGCGGGGCGCCTCGCCCAGCGTCTTCTCGAAATCGACAGCTACCGCATGATGGCGCTTCTGGCTTTCCCGCTCGCGCGCGATCTTTCGCCGTTCCTGTCGACATGCGAGGCGGAACTGGCCCGGATCACGGCGGCGCTCGTCAAGCCCGGCGATATCAACGAGCCGGAGCTTCTGGAACGTCTGACGACGCTCCAGGCCGAGATCGAAAATCGCCGCTCCACCAGCGCCTACCGTTTCGCGGCGGCTGCCGCCTATTACGACATCGTGAAGCATCGCATCGCCGAACTGCGCGAGGGCCGCATTGAGGGCCTTCAGATGTTCCAGGAGTTCACCGAGCGCCGCCTCGAACCGGCGATGAGCACTTGCGCCGCCGCAACCGCGCGCCAGGAATCGCTCTCGACGCGCGTGGCGCAGGCGACGCAGCTTCTCTCCACCAAGGTGGACGTAACCCTCGAACAGCAAAATCAGGCCGTGCTCGCCTCGATGGACCGCCGCGCGCAGCTTCAGCTTCGCTTGCAGGAAACGGTCGAAGGGCTGTCGGTCGCGGCCATCACCTATTACATCGTGGGGCTGGTCGGTTATGCCGCCAAGGGCCTGAAGACGGCGGAACTGATCGCCTTCAACCCCGAGATCATCATGGGGGCGAGCATTCCGATCGTGGCCGCGCTCGTCTTCTGGGGCACGAGCCGTGTGAAGGCGCATCTGGCGAAGTAGGAGCGTCGGCGGTTGCGTTGTCGTAAGCCGGCGCTTGGACCTCGCTTGGACGCCTTGGGCGTCATGACTATGCCTCCTCGCCGGCGCAAGCTGACCGCATGAAAGACGCGCGTTTCCTTTTCCCCACCTACACCAGGGCCGAACAGATCGCCGACGCCGGGGTGCACGCGGCGGGCGTGACCTTTGCCGCGCTCGCGAGCGGCTGGCTCCTCGTGGAGGCGGCAGGGACGGTGCCGGATTCGCACCTTGCCGCCCTGATCGTCTATTGTCTCGGCCTCATCGCCATGTTCGGGGCATCCGCGGCCTACAATCTCACACCGGAACGGCGCGCGAAGGAGTTTCTGCGACGCGCCGATCACGCCGCGATCTTCGTCATGATCGCCGGCAGCTACACACCCTTCGCGGTCGTGGTCGGCGGCGGAGCGGGCGCGGGCATGCTGGCCGCCGTTTGGGCTATCGCGGCTCTCGGCGTCTTCGTGAAGCTGCGCTTTCCGCGCCGGTTCGACAAGCTGTCTGTCGCGCTCTATCTCGCGCAAGGCTGGATCGTGCTCGTGGCGTTACGCCCGCTTGTGCGCACGCTTCCCGATGACGCGCTGACGCTCCTCATCGCGGGCGGCGTGGTCTACACTGCGGGCGTTCCGTTCCATCTCATGGAATGGATGCGCTTCCACAATGTGATCTGGCACGTGTTCGTGCTCGCGGGCGCGGCCACGCAGTTCTTCGCTATCCGCGCGGCGGTGCTTACCAACTGAAAAGGCCGGGGAATGCCCGGCCCTTGCATCGTTCCATGCCGCGCGGCTCAAGCCCAGGGGCGCGAAAGCTGCGACGTGGTTTCATAAAGCTCGATCTTGTCGGCCTTCTGCATGGTGAGGCCGATGTCGTCGAGGCCCTCGATCAGGCACTTCTTGCGGAACGGATCGATGTCGAAGCGCACCACGCCGCCGTCCGGGCCGCGAATTTCCTGCGCTTCGAGGTCCACCGTCAGCGTGGCGTTCGATCCGCGCTCGGCGTCGTCCATCAGCTTCGCGAGGTCTTCCGGGCTGACCTTGATCGGCAGGATGCCGTTCTTGAAGCAGTTGTTGTAGAAGATGTCCGCGAACGAAGTCGAGATCACGCAGCGGATGCCGAAATCGAGCAGCGCCCACGGCGCGTGTTCGCGGCTCGAACCGCAGCCGAAATTGTCGCCCGCAACGAGGATCTTCGACGCGCGATAGGCGGGCTTGTTCAGCACGAAATCCGCGTTCTCGCTGCCCGCCTCATCATAGCGCATTTCGTAGAACAGCGACTTGCCGAGACCCGTGCGCTTGATCGTCTTCAGGAACTGCTTCGGAATGATCATGTCGGTGTCGATGTTGATCAGCGGAAGCGGAGCGGCGACGCTCGTCAGCGTGGTGAATTTTTCCATGGGAATTTTCCTTTTCCTGTTCTTTTAGCGCGCGCGGCGAAAGGATCAAGCGGGTTGGCGAGCGGACGCGCCCGACCATACGCGCGGGCGCCTTCGCGTCCACGGGGCGGCCTGCTCCAGTTCGCGCCCGAGGCGAAGCAGAAGGCCGTCGTCGCCCACACGTCCCGCAACCTGAATGCCGATGGGAAGGCCGTCCGGCGTCTCGCACAGCGGCAGCGAAATCGCGGGCTGGCCAGACATGTTGAACGGCGCGGCAAAAGCGGCAAATGCGAAACTCTTGCGGGCAACCGCTCGAACGATGGTTCGCATGCGCTGCGCCGAGCCTGCCGCGTCTGCGATCTTCGCCGCCGTCTTCTCGGGAAACGGCGCGCCCGCCTCGCTGATGTGGAGCGGAGGCGTGGCGAGCACGGGGGAAAGCAACACATCGTAGCGGGTGAAAAAGTCGATCAACTTCGCGCTTTCCGCGCGCAGGACCGCCTGCGCCTCGGCGCGCTGCGCCATGAGGTGGCCGCCGATGGTCGCGAGCGTCCAGGTGCCGAATTCGACATCATCCCTTGTGGCGGCGCGGCCAAGTACGGCTAGCGGAAACTTGTCGAGCATGACCCGCGCGCCAGCCGCCCATTCGATCAGGAAGGCGGAGGCGAAAGCGTCGTAATCGAGCGCCGGTTCCGCTTCGTCGACGTGGTGGCCGAGCGAGGCGAGGAGGCGCGCGGCCTCGTCCAGTGCGTCCTTTACGACCGGCGAAACGGCACCCGCCAGCATCGCGGAACGCACCACCGCGACGCGAAGGCGCGGCGGCGGCGTATCGAGGCCCGCGAGGAAGCTTGCATCGCGCCCGCTGGTGGCATCGAGCGCGGCGGCGCTGTCGCGCACGGTGCGGCTCACCACATGGTCGACGATGTAATCCGGCGTGAACGGCTCGACAGGGTTCAGCCCGCGCGAGGTCTTGAGGCCGACAAGCCCGCAGCAACTCGCCGGGATGCGGATCGAGCCGCCGCCGTCCGACGCATGCGCCACGGGCACCACGCCCGCCGCCACGGCTGCCGCCGCGCCACCCGACGAGCCGCCCGGCGTGCGCTCAGTATCCCACGGGTTGCGGCAGGGGCCGAACAGCGCCGGTTCCGTCACCGGCACGAGGCCGAATTCCGGCACGTTCGTCTTGCCGAAGGCGACGAGGCCCGCCGCCTTGAAGCGCTTGACGATCTCGCCGTCATAGGTGGGCACGTAATTCGCGAACAGTTTCGAGCCGCAGGTGAGTGGGGCCCCGCCGAGCGGCGGCCCGAGGTCTTTGACGAGGAACGGCACGCCCGCAAGCGGCGCATCCGGCTGCATGGCGTCGGCCTCGCGTGCGGCTTCCGCATCGCGGCGGAACACGATAGCGTTCAGCGCCGGGTTCACGGCGTCCGCGCGCGCCTGTGCCTCGGCGAGAAGCTCGCCCGCCGAAACCTCGCGCCGCCGCACAAGCTCCGCGAGGCCCACCGCGTCGTAAGCGTCGTAATCGGTGAAGCCGCTCATCCCGCCAGCCCTTTCATTCATTGCGCGCGCCGAGGGCTTAGCCGATTTCACGGCTCTTCGCCAATTTTCGGCTGCGGGCTGCCGCGATCGGCCCCTGCTCGCTCAGGCGGCGCGCAATCGCTGTTCATCCGCCAGGCCCGGCTTTGTCGCGGCGGCGATGACATAGGTTCTGCATACCGTCGCGAAGTACCGCGCGATGGAGCGGCTCACCACCCCCGCCACGACCGATTGCCCGAAGGACATATGCCGCTTTCGCCGTTCCTCCGCTGGCCAGCGAGAGAGGTGGCGGCGGAAGCCGCCGAGACATGCACGCGTTGCATCCTTCACCACGATATTCACAAACCCGGCTTTCTCCATTCGCCGCCGATATTCATCGAGGTCGCGCATGAAAATTTTCGGGCGGCACCTGCCCGAAATTGCCGATGGGCTTCATGAATCCGCGAAACAGCATGTCGGTCATGACGAGCGTTCCGCCGGGTTTCAGCACGCGCGCGGCCTCCCGCAGAAAAGACTGGCGCGTGCTGAAGTGGAAAGCCGCCTCGACGCACATGACAGCATCGAAACTCTCTGCGGGGAAGTCGAGATGCGCCGCGTCCATTTTGAGGAACGTGCAGCCCGGAGCGCGTTCGCGCGCCGAGGCGAGTTGCGCGTCCGAGATGTTGATGGCCGTGACGTTGCGCGGCTCATAGGTTCGGCAAAGCCTCTGCGTGGTGGCGCCGGGCCCGCAGGCGACGTCCAGAATCCGGCCACTCGCTTGCCCGATCAACGACACAAGTTCATCGATCAGCGCTTCGCTTGCCTCGCGCTGCGAGGAAGGCTCCCCGTCCCACAGGCCAAAATTGTAGAACCCGCTGTTGTCGAAATATTGCCGATAGCCCGGGCTCGCCAGCGCCTTGTCGTAGGTGCGGATCATGCGTTCGCGCGAAGCCATATGGTTCTCCGTCGGAGCTTCATTCGTCGAGGGAACCCGCGGGGCGGATTTTCGGGTCCGCGGCGCATGTCAGACGACCATGCCCCGCATCCGGCTAAAGTCGAAGCGCCGCGTCCTATTTCCACATGGGATTGCCGAGGCAAAGGTTGTTACGTTTGCGCCGGGTCAACGAAAAATTTCACAAGAGGTCCCCGTGCCCAGAATTAAATTCCACAGCGGCGAAAGCATTCCGCTCGAGATGCACAAGGTCCGCATCGTCCAGAAGCTCAATCTCCTGCCGGTCGAGGACCGGCTCAAGGCGATTGACGAGGCGGGCAACAACACGTTCCTGTTGCAGAACTGCGATGTCTTCATGGACATGCTGACCGACAGCGGCGTGAATGCCATGAGCGACCAGCAACTCGCCGCCATGATGGTCGCGGACGACAGCTACGCGGGCAGCGCCACCTACACGCGTCTCGAAGCGAAGCTCCGCGAACTTTTCGGCATGCACTACATCCTGCCCGCGCATCAGGGCCGCGCTTGCGAAAATATCCTCGCCCAGACCTTCGTGAAGCCCGGCGCCATTGTGCCGATGAACTATCATTTCACGACCACGAAGGCGCACATCGTGCTGAACGGCGGCGTGGTGGAAGAGCTTGTCACGACGGCGGGGCTCGAAGTCACGAGCGATCTCCCGTTCAAGGGCGACATTGACACGGGCGCGCTCGAAGCCCTCGTCAAGAAGGAAGGCGCGGACAAGATCGCCTTCGTGCGCATGGAAGCGGGCACCAACCTCATCGGCGGCCAGCCGATTTCGCTCGCGAATCTCGCCGACGTCCGCCGTGTGTGCGACAAGTACGGCCTGATCCTCGTGCTCGACGCGAGCCTGCTCGCGGACAACCTCTACTTCCTGAAGGAGCGCGAGGACGCCTGCAAGGATCTCTCGATCCGCGAAATCACCCGCCGCGTCGCCGACCTCTGCGACATCATCTACTTCTCCGCCCGCAAGCTCGGCTGCGTGCGCGGCGGCGGCATCTGCATCCGCGACGAGGGCCTTTACAAGCGCATGCGGGGGCTCGTGCCGCTTTATGAAGGCTTCCTCACCTATGGCGGCATGTCGGTCCGGGAGATCGAGGCGCTCACCGTCGGTCTCGAAGAGACGATGGACGAGGACATGATCAACCAGGGTCCGCAGTTCATCGCCTATATGGTGGGCGAACTCGTGAAGCGCGGCGTGCCTGTGATCACGCCGGCCGGCGGTCTCGGCTGTCATATCGACGCGATGCGCTTCCTCGATCACGTTCCGCAGGCGGAGTACCGCGCGGGCGCGCTCGCGTCGGCCTGCTACATCGCGTCGGGCGTGCGTGGCATGGAACGCGGCACCCTGTCCGAGCAGCGCAACCCGGATGGCAGCGAAGTCTTCTCGAACATGGAACTGCTGCGCCTCGCGCTGCCGCGCCGCGTGTTCACGCGGTCGCAGATCGACTACGCCATCGACCGCATCGACTGGCTCTACCAGAACCGCAAGCTGATCGGTGGGCTTGTCTTCGTCGAAGAGCCGGAGATCCTGCGCTTCTTCTATGGGCGGCTGAAGCCGGTATCCGATTGGCAGCAGAAGCTCGTCGCCAGGTTCCGCGCGGATTTCGGCGAGAGCCTGTAACCGGATCATGGGAGAGGGCGGGACGGCGACGCTCCCGCCCTCTCCACGCCGTATCCGCTTCGCCCATTTCCGCCGCCCCTCGCGCCTGCTAGACTTGCAAAAAAAAAGCGGGAGGAATGGATGCGGCTACACAACAAGATTGCCATCGTGACCGGCGCGGCGTCGGGTTTCGGCGCGGAAATCGCCCGCGTGTTCGCCCGAGAAGGCGCGAAGGTCGCCGTGCTCGACATCGATGCCGAGGGGGCGCGGGCGGTTGCGCGCGAGATCGGCGGTTCCGCCATCGCGATCACGGCCGACGTCACAAGCCGCGCCGACATCGACGCCGCCGTGGCCGCAACGCTCGACGCCTTCGGCGGCCTCGACATCGTGGTGAACAACGCGGGCTGGAGCCACAAGAACCGGCCCATGCTGGAGGTGCCGGAAGACGAATTCGACCGCGTCTACGCGATCAACGTGAAGTCGATCTATCACATGGCATTCGCCGCCGTGCCGGTGCTGGAGAAGCGCGGCGGCGGGGTGATCCTCAACATCGGCTCCACGGCGGGCATTCGGCCGCGCCCCGGCCTCACCTGGTACAATGGTTCGAAAGGCGCGGTGAACCTGCTGTCGCGCTCGATGGCGGTGGAGCTTGCGCCGAAGAAGATCCGCGTGAATTGTATCGCGCCGGTGATGGGCGTGACGGGGCTGCTCGAACAGTTCATGGGCCTGCCCGATACGCCGGAGAATCGCGCGAAATTCACAGCGACGGTGCCGCTCGGTCGGCTGTCCGAGCCCGTAGACATCGCGAACGCCGCGCTTTATCTCGCCTCCGACGAAGCCGCCTTCGTAACGGGCGTCGTTCTGGAGGTGGACGGCGGCCGCACGATATGACGCGGAAGGTGATCGCGAGCCGGTCACGGCAGCCGCGCGTGCCATTCACGCAAGGGAAGATCCCGTTTTCGTGCGTTCTCCGGTTGCATTCGCGGCCGGAGCCCTTCAGACGGCGCTTGCCCTCGAATTCTTTGTGCTGTACGGGTTCAGATCTGTCGGGGCGTAGCGCAGCCTGGTAGCGCATCTGGTTTGGGACCAGAGGGTCGGGAGTTCGAATCTCTCCGCCCCGACCACTCGTGAGATGCCGGTTTTGACAACGCCGCCTCGCGATGGACGAGCGGGACGCACCACAATCCTCACTTGAAGATCCGACCAACGCGTACGCGGCAATTTGCCTTGTATGGCGGATCACGCACAGGTCACGGGCGTTGTTGCGAGCCTAAACTCGCGGGACTCGGGTGAGCAGTTCCAGCGCATCCCGATTGTACACGGTCGTTTTGTTGGGAGCCGTGCCCGTTGTCATCGCAATGTCGCGCGGGAAGCCGCCGAGGCGCACGGCGAGCAGCAAAGCCGCCCAGTTGACGCCGAAATCGCTGAAGCGGGGTTCTTCACGGACCACCCCGGCTGCCTTGTCTTTTTCGTACTGCACTTTCGCCGCCAGAAATTCGTCCAGCCCGAGGATGTTTCGCAGACCCGCGACGACGAAGGGCGGCTTGCCGTCGTTGGCGATCATTTCCGCCTCGATCTTCGTTTGCGCGAGTTCGATGTCGCCGTCGTAGATTTCGCGCAGGAGGATTGCCGTCATTTGCGCCTTGCCGCCGGGCGCACCTCTGTTCGCCGCATCCTTTTCGTTCAGATCGAAGATCTTATCCGGCGTTTCTGAGAAGGGATTTTTGCTGTTAATGTCGTTCCACCACTTGATCCGGTCGTCCGCCCGGCCCTTGCCGCCGCTTGCGTCCACGCCCTTCAGGATGACGTTCATCTCCCGCTCGGCCAGCTTCAGCCAGCCGTGTATTTTCTCAAGCTCGGTGCTGTAAAAGATATAGTTGAAAACGATGGCGACCACCCCGGCAACGCCGACGATGTAGATCAGCGTTTGAGCGCTCGGGATGTAATCGGTGATCGGGATATAGGGTGCCGCGTCGAACCAGCGCGGCGGACGGCCGATCATCGCCTGAATGGCGAAGGGTGTCGCCACCATGAGGCCGAACAACAAGAGCGCTTTCAGCCAAACCCGCATCGGTACCCCTCAAGCCCGCCTTCCTGAGCTGCGACCCGTCTTTTCCGCGGCGCATCCCCGCTGAAAAAACCGCCCTCACGCCTCCATCAATCGCTTGACCGGGGCGGATCCGCAATTCAAATCGCCACCGCAACCATAGCTGTGACCGGGCTTTGGCGTAAGGCCCTTGCATCGGGATTGCGCGCGCCTGTCTCGCGCCGACCCCGCGAGATTTACGCCCGCACGAGGTGACGGTTCAGCCGCCGGTCGAGCGCGTTCCAGATACGGCGGATGATCTCCACCGTGAGCACATAGACGAGCGCCGCCGCGATATAGGCTTCAAAGTCGTAGGTGCGCTGGAACGCGAGCTTTGCTGTCGCCAGCAGGTCGTAGACCGTGACGACGCTTGCCAGCGCGCTCGCCTTCACCATCAGGATCAGTTCGTTGCCGAGAGGGCGCAGTGCGAGCCGCGCGGCCTGCGGCAGCACGATGCGACGCGCAACGAGCGCTGGCGGCATCGCGGCGGCCTTTGCAGCCTCGACCTGCCCGCGCGGCACGGCGCGAACGGCCCCGGCAAGGATTTCCGCCTGATAGGCGGCGGTGTGCAGCGTGAAGGTGAGGAGCGAGCAGTAGAACGGATCGCGGAACAGCCACCACAGCCCCGCCGCGTCGAGGCTCGCCTGAAACTGCGCGGAGCCGTAATAGACGAGGAAGAGCTGCGCGAGCAGCGGCGTGCCCCGCATCACATAAGTATAGCCGAACAGCGCGCCCGACAGCGCCCGGCCGCCATACGCCCGCCCAAGCGCGACCGGCGCTGCGATCAGCAGGCCGAGCAGCGCAGAGCCGAAGGCAAGCTCCAGCGTTACGGCGAACCCTTCCACCATGCGCGGGCCGAAGCGCTCGAACAGGCTCCAGTTGATCATCGCGCGCCCCTGAAGCCGCGCCCCGCCGCGCGTTCGGCCCGCGCGATGGCGAGCGTCGAAAGCGCCGTCATGGCGAGGTAGATCGCGCAAGCCACCGCGTAGAACTTGAACGGCTCGCGCGTGGCCTGCACCGCGATGGTGGTCTCGCGCAGGAGGTCGTTCAGCGCGATGACGGACACAAGCGACGTGTCTTTCAACAGCACGAGCCAGTTATTGCCGAGGCCGGGGAGGGCGAAACGGAGCGCCTGAGGCAGCCGCACGCGGCGAAAAACCTGACGGGACGACATGCCGAAGCTTCGCGCCGCCTCTATCTGCCCCCGCTCGACTGCCGTCAACGCCGCGATAAAGACCTCGCTCGAATAGGCGCCGAACACGAGCGCGAGCGCCACGAGGCCCGCAACGAAAGGCGAAACCTGCACAGCGACCGGCAAGCCCGTGGCGGCGGCGATCTTCTGAAGCAGGATCTGGCCGCCGAAATAAATGAGAAGCAGCGTGAGAAGTTCGGGCAGCGCGCGAAAAACGGTGGTGTAGGCTTCGGCGAGGCCGCGCGCGGCGGCGATATGCGAGGTTCTGGCCAGCGCCGCGGCGAGCCCCAGCGCGAGCCCAAAGGGAAGCGTCGCCAGTGCAAGGCCGACCGTCATGGCCGCGCCCTCGGCCAACGCGCCGCTCCATTCTGAGATGACCCCGTCCAAGCCGCTCCCCGCTTCGCACGAAACCGGAAAAGCTTAAGCGCGAAGCCTTGCGTCCGGCAAGCGGCGATCCCGAAATCGCAAGGGATTGCGTTCGAGAAACTCCGAGGCGCGTCGCGCTTGAAGGGAGCCTCAATCGGTGGCACGAAAACAGTTCGCACGCCAGTTTCGGCGCGTATCGCGAAAGGCACAGGGAACCATGGCTCGAAGCACTCCTTTCCTCGGCGTTTTCGGCCGGTTCGGACGATCCGAAAGCCTGCGTACACTCGACAAGGCGTTGCGTGCCGTCGACCTCCATCCCAATCTCGTGCCGGAAGCCGTCAAGCTGACCGTCGTCTCGCTCCTGATGGACGCGCACGGGGAGAATCCCCGCGAGCCCGATTATCGCCACGCGGCTGAACTTGTCGGCTATGTCGCGCTCGGCGCGGACGCGTTCGCCGTCGCGAACGGGGATGGCGCCGCCGGCGATGCGGAACGCCGGATCGAGGCGGCGCTTGCCGACGAGGAAAGCCTCGATGCGAAGCTCATCCTGCTTGCGCTCCATTCGAACATTGTCCACCCGGCGGTGAAAGAGGCGTGGCAGCTCGAAAGCGATTGAGCCCGCAAACCTCGGCGCGCCTCCCGGCTTCGTTCATCCGCCCCGGCACAAATCCGGTAACAGCGTCAGCCGAGCCGAACGATCCGCAAAAGCGGGTGCAGCCATGCGACAGGAGCCTGCTCACGGAGAAGTCAGCAGAAACTCGTTCCCTCGAAAGCCGGCCTCGCTGCGAGAGCATTCGAATTGTTTAGCGAAACGGATTATTTTCTCATGGAGTCGATCGTCTGCCTTCGGACGGTGTTTTCTCCGGGCAGGCCGCCCCCGAACGGAGCCTCTCATGCGTCCTTCGATTTCCGAACATCTGCTCGTCCCCCCTCTGACACCGTCAACGCGCATTCTTTTCATCGCACGTCACGCACCGCTTGAGCCGGACTTCGCGGCGCGCGGCTTTGAAGGCGACGGCGGCTATCCCGGCTATTACGCGCGCGTGTTCCGCACCTTGCGCGACCTCGGCTATCGCATCCGCACCACGAGCGAGCCGCTCGCGCTTCTCGCCGGGAAGGGCGAAACCGACATCGTCTTCTCGCTCTACAACCGCATGCCGATCAACAATCCCGAAGTGTTCATCCCATCGTTGTGCGAATATCTGCGCATCCCTTATGTCGGCGCGCGGCCGAACATTCGCGCTCTCGCCGAGGACAAGTGGCTTGCGAAGCTCGCGGCGAAGGCCATCGGCATTCCGGTTTCCGAGGGTGCGGTCTACGCCGACGAGGCGGCGCTCGAAACGCCCCCCGGCTTTCCCGGCCCGTATTTCGTCAAGCAGCGGTTCGGCGCGGCATCCGAGGGCGTCAGCGCCGAGTCGATACAGGACGATTGGGCGGGCGCCGCGCGCGTGGCGGCGAAGCTGATGGCGCGGGGCATGGCCGTGCTCGTCGAGGGCTATGCGCCCGGACTCGATATCACCGTTCCGTCGCTGGGAAGCGCGGGCGGCCCTCTCGTGCTCGGCGTCGTGCGTCCGCGCTCGGACAAGGCTGGCGGCATCATCACCGAAGACCTCAAGCGCAGCGATCCGCTCGGCTATGAGATGTTCGAGGCGGGCGACGTCGAGGAAGCTCTCCGCAACGATGTCGACGCGCTGTGGCGCGCCGCCGGCCCGATGGATTATTTCCGGATGGATTACCGCTTCGATCCCGAGACCGGACGGCGCGTCTTCCTCGAATTCAATATCTGCTGTCATATCGGGCGCAGCGGCTCGATCTGCCTTGCTGCCTCGCAGCACGGGCTCAGCCAGGCCGATGTCCTCGGGCATGTGATCGAGTACAGTCTGAGGCGGCAGTCGTTCGGGTGAGCTTGTCGACGGGGCACACTTTCGCAGACGCGTTGGAGCTGGCGGCACGCCTTGCGGTAAAATGTTCTTCCTGGGTTCAGAGACAGATTCGCCGATCGGGTGATCGACTCGGTCGGATCGGGCGCCGGAATTCGACGCATGCGGCGCAATCGATCTCGCTTTTGCAGCGGGAGTGCCCCAATTGCAACAATCAGAACGAATGATCCAAGGTTGAGCAAAACCACTTGCGCACAAGAACAAACGGGGTACATTCAGTGTCGTTTGCAAGTCCATGACCGCTATGGAATAAACGAAGGATAACGATTCATGAGCGAAACGCCGTTCCGCGTGATCGAAGGGAATTGGGACAGCATGGACAAACAGAAAGCCCTCGAAGCCGCCCTGAGTCAGATCGAGCGGAATTTCGGCAAGGGATCCGTCATGCGGCTGGGCAAGAACGACAAGCCCGTCGAGGTGGAAGCGATTTCCACCGGCTCCCTGGGCCTCGACATCGCGCTCGGAATAGGCGGGTTACCGCGAGGCCGCATCATCGAAATTTTCGGGCCGGAATCGTCCGGCAAGACGACGCTCGCGCTTCACGTTATCGCAGAGGCGCAGAAAAAGGGCGGCTCCTGCGGGTTCGTGGACGCCGAGCACGCGCTCGATCCCGTCTATGCGAGAAAACTGGGCGTCAACCTGGAAGACCTGATCATCTCGCAGCCCGACACGGGCGAACAGGCTCTCGAAATCACCGATACGCTGGTGCGCTCCGGCGCAATCGACGTCATCGTGGTGGATTCGGTCGCAGCCTTGACCCCGAAGGCCGAGATCGAGGGGGAAATGGGCGATGTGCTGCCGGGGATGCAGGCCCGCCTCATGAGTCAGGCGCTCCGCAAACTCACGGGATCGATCTCGAAATCGAATTGCCTTGTCATCTTCATCAACCAGATTCGCATGAAGATCGGCGTGATGTTCGGCAATCCCGAAACCACCACGGGCGGCAACGCCTTGAAATTTTACTCCTCGGTGCGCCTCGACATCCGTCGTATCGGACAGATCAAGGAACGCGACGAGGTCGTCGGCAACCAGACTCGGGTGAAAGTCGTCAAGAACAAGGTGGCCCCGCCATTCAAACAGGTCGAATTCGACATCATGTACGGCGAAGGCATCTCGAAGACCGGAGAACTCGTCGACCTGGGGGTGAAGGCCAACATCGTCGAAAAATCCGGGTCCTGGTATTCGCACGACAGCCAGCGGATTGGACAGGGGCGGGAAAACGCAAAGGCCTTCTTGCGCGGCAATCCGGCGGTGGCCGAAGCGATTGAAC
This sequence comes from Rhodomicrobium sp., assembly GCF_047605405.1. NCBI lineage: Bacteria > Pseudomonadati > Pseudomonadota > Alphaproteobacteria > Hyphomicrobiales > Hyphomicrobiaceae > Rhodomicrobium > Rhodomicrobium sp. The sequence goes on from NZ_JASGFR010000027.1 coordinate 13,676, forward strand.
GAGACATCCGCGCCAATGCCGGACTGATCGCGACAAAAATCCTCGACGGTGCGGATAGCGACGATGACAACGGCGACGGAGAGCTGCCGGGCGAGGTTGAGGCGCCAAGCCCGGGCCGGAAGGGCGCCAGCCGCTAGGCCGACGTCGATGTGTCAAATCGGACCGCATGTGGCAGGATTGCTGTGGGCGTCTTGCTCGATAACGGGAAATTGCGGTATCGCTGTCGAGTGCCGATATGCTTTATCTCTTGGGCCGGTTTGGCCGCCGGTAAAGCCGCGCTTGTCCACTGGAAACGAATTTGGTTATGAGCACCCTTAACGAGATCCGCGGAACCTTCATCGATTTCTTCCGCAAGAACGGTCACGAGCACGTGCCATCGAGCCCGCTCGTGCCTCGGAACGATCCGACGCTGATGTTCACGAACGCGGGCATGGTGCAGTTCAAGAACGTCTTCACCGGCATGGAGACGCTTCCATTCAAGCGCGCCGTCACCTCCCAGAAGTGCGTGCGCGCGGGCGGCAAGCACAACGACCTCGACAATGTCGGCTACACCGCGCGACATCACACCTTTTTCGAGATGCTCGGCAATTTCTCCTTTGGCGACTATTTCAAGGAGCGCGCCATAGAGTTGGCCTGGACGCTCGTCACCAAGGAATTCGGGCTCGACAAGAAGCGGCTTCTCGTCACCGTCTTCTCCGAAGACGACGACGCGCATGCCCTCTGGAAGAAGATCGCAGGTCTGTCCGACGACCGCATCATCCGCATTCCCACATCGGATAATTTCTGGTCGATGGGGGAAACAGGTCCGTGCGGGCCCTGCTCCGAAATCTTCTTCGACCACGGTCCGAAAGTCCCCGGCGGCCCTCCCGGCAGCGAGGACGCCGACGGGGACCGCTTCATCGAGATCTGGAACCTCGTTTTCATGCAATACGAGCAGGTTTCGAAAACGGAGCGGCTCGATCTGCCGAGGCCTTCGATCGACACGGGCATGGGCCTGGAGCGCGTCGCCGCGGTGCTGCAAGGCGTTCACAACAATTACGACACAGACCTCTTTCAGGCTCTGATCCGCGCTTCGGTCGATGCGACCGGCGTGCCGGCCGAGGGCGCAGCGCTTCCGAGCCATCGCGTCATCGCCGACCATCTTCGCGCCTCTGCCTTCCTTATCGCGGACGGCGTGCTGCCCTCGAATGAAGGGCGTGGCTATGTTCTTCGCCGCATCATGCGACGCGCGATGCGCCATTCGCATCTGCTGGGCGCCGAAGAACCGCTGCTGTACCGCCTCCTTCCCGTTCTGGTGCGGGAGATGGGCCAGGCTTATCCGGAACTCGTGCGCGGTCAGGCGCTCATCGGCGAAACGCTCAAGATCGAGGAGGTGCGCTTCCGCAGGACGCTCGCCCGCGGCCTGAGCCTCCTCGACGAGGCGTCCGGTTCGCTTGGCGCGGGCGACACGTTTTCCGGCGACGTGGCCTTCAGGCTGTATGACACCTACGGCTTCCCGCTCGATCTGACGCAGGATGCGCTGAAGGCCCGCAACATTCGCGTCGATGTCGAACAATTCAACGCCGCCATGGCGCAGCAAAAGGCCGAAGCGCGCAAGGCGTGGGCTGGCTCCGGCGAGGCTGCGACGGACAAGGTCTGGTTCGACGTGCTGGATCAGGCGGGCGCGACGGAATTTCTCGGCTATGAAACCGAGGTAGCCGAAGGCCAGATTGTCGCGATCCTGAAGGATGGCAAGCCGGTCAAGCAATTGAAGACCGGCGAAGAGGGCGTTCTTATTCTCAACCAGACGCCGTTTTATGGCGAATCGGGCGGCCAAGTCGGTGACCGGGGTGTCATCATCGGGCCGAAAAATGCCCGCTTCGACGTGTCCGAGACGCAGAAGAAGCTCGGCAAACTGTTCGCGCATGTCGGCATAGCGAAGGAGGGCCCGCTCAAGGTTGGCGACGCCGTCGAAATGCAGGTCGATCATGCGCGCCGCACCGCGATTCGCGCGAACCATTCGGCGACCCATCTGCTGCACGAGGCGCTGCGCGAGACGCTCGGCACGCATGTCACGCAAAAGGGCTCGCTCGTCGATCCGGACAAGCTGCGTTTCGACTTCTCCCATCCGAAGCCGCTTTCCAGGGAGGAACTCGCTGCCGTCGAGGATCTGGCCAATGCGGTCGTGTTGCGCGACAGCCCGGTGGTAACCCGTCTGATGGCGGTGGACGACGCCATTGCTGCCGGCGCCATGGCGCTTTTCGGCGAAAAATACGGCGAGGAGGTCCGCGTCGTTTCGATGGGCGAGGCCAGCCACGACGACCGCGGAAGCCGCGCTTTCTCGGTGGAACTGTGCGGTGGCACGCACGTGCGGGCGACGGGCGAAATCGGCCTCGTCAAGGTGGTGCAGGAGAGCGCCGTCGCCGCCGGTGTCAGACGCATCGAAGCCCTGACGGCCAATGCGGCCCGCCAGCATCTCGCACATCAGGAGGCGGCCCTTCGGCAAGCCGCCGAGCTTCTCCGCGTGGCGCCATCGGAAGTCCCGACGCGCCTGCAAAGCCTGATAGAAGAGCGCAAGAAGCTTGAACGCGAACTGGCCGAGGCGAAGAAGAAGATCGCGCTCGGCACGGGCGGGGGACAGGACGGTGCCGAAAATCCGGTTCGCCGGGTCGGCGACGTGACCATGTTCGCGCGCACCGTCCAGGGCATTCAGCCCAAGGATCTTCGCAGCCTCGTGGATGACGGCAAACGCCAGATCGGCTCCGGGATCGTGGCCATCGTAGGCGTCACGGACGACGGCAAGGCGGGCATCGTCGTCGGCGTGACGGACGATCTCACCAAGCATTACAGCGCGGTCGATCTCGTGAAGGCCGGAGCGGCGGCTGTCGGAGGACAAGGCGGCGGCGGCAGGCCGGATCTGGCGCAGGCCGGCGGTCCGAACGGAGCGAACGCCGAGGCTGCGCTGAACGCCATCGCGGAACGTCTCGCAGGCGCGGCTGCCGCCGCGTAGGCGGCTTGCGGGCAGGCGGGGTCAGGCGTGGCGCGGCGTAGTCGGTGGAGGTGATTCGTTGCCTTCAGCTCAAGTTGCGGTTTGGCAACCCGGGTTGTCCACTCGCTTACGTCGATGCGGCTATCGCGCGGGGCAGTCCACCGCAAGCGAATATGGCACGTGAGCCGCGCTGCCTTTGGTGAGCGGTAAGCACGGCGGATGCAACGGAGGAACGCGCGATTTGGCAGATTTCCCCGCCCATGCGCCGCAGGGCAAAGACTGACGCCGCACCGCGCAACCATAAGACACCTGCGACCATACGACACCTGGGGCGAAGCCTCGAAACCTCAGGCGGAGCCTCGAACGTTCGCCGCCACCCTTTCAGCCTTTTGACTTTTCCATTATGTAAGGCGCCATGACCGAGCCGAAATCGCCCGAGCCGATGAACACCGTGCCTGCAAACGCCGTTGCCGCCACAGCCGCGCCAACAGCGGAGGTCGCCAAGGGAGCGCCCAAACCCGTGACGCCGCTATCGCGCATCCGCAATTTTTCGATCGTCGCGCATATCGATCACGGCAAGTCGACGCTCGCCGACCGCCTGATTCAATATTGCGGAGGTATGAGCGACCGCGAAATGGCGGGCCAGGCCCAAGTTCTCGACAATATGGACATCGAGAAGGAGCGCGGCATCACCATCAAGGCGCAGACCGTGCGGCTCGACTACAAGGCAAAGGACGGCGAGTTTTATCAGCTCAACCTGATGGACACGCCGGGGCATGTGGACTTCGCCTACGAAGTCAGCCGCAGCCTCGCCGCTTGCGAAGGCTCGCTGCTTGTCGTCGACGCGAGCCAGGGCGTGGAAGCGCAGACGCTCGCAAACGTCTATCAGGCGCTCGACAACAACCACGAAATCGTCCCCGTTCTGAACAAGATCGACCTTCCCGCCGCCGAACCGGACCGCGTGAAGCAGCAGATCGAGGACGTGATCGGCCTCGACGCATCCAACGCCGTGGAGATTTCGGCGAAGACGGGCCTCAACATCGACGCCGTGCTTGAAGCCATCGTGCACCGCCTGCCGCCTCCCAGAGAGGGCGACGTGAAGGCGCCGCTGAAGGCGATGCTGATCGACAGCTGGTACGATCCCTACCTCGGTGTGGTGGTGCTCGTGCGCATGGTGGACGGCGTGCTCAAGAAGGGCATGCGCATCAAGCTGATGGCCACCGACGGCGTCTACCCCGTGGACCGCGTCGGCATCTTCCGCCCGAAGCAGGAAATGGTCGATGCGCTGCGCCCCGGCGAAGTCGGCTTTTTCACCGCCGCGATCAAGGAAGTGGCCGACACGCGCGTCGGCGACACGGTTACGGAAGAAAAGCGGCCCACGCCCAAGGCGCTGCCGGGTTTCAAGCCGGTGCAGCCCGTGGTCTTCTGCGGCCTCTTCCCGGTCGACGCGTCGCAATTCGAGGATCTGCGCGACGCAATGGGAAAGCTGCGCCTCAATGACGCGAGCTTCCAGTATGAGATGGAGACGAGCGCTGCGCTCGGCTTCGGCTTCCGCTGCGGCTTTCTCGGCCTCCTTCATCTCGAAATCATCCGCGAGCGTCTCGAACGCGAGTTCAATATCGATCTCATCACCACCGCCCCTTCGGTGATCTATCACCTCTATATGACCGACGGGCAGATGGAGGAGATGCACAACCCGGCCGACATGCCGGACATCGTGAAGATCGATCACATGGAAGAGCCCTGGATCAAGGCCACGATCCTGGTGCCGGACGATTATCTCGGCGCGGTGCTCAAGCTGTGCGAGGATCGGCGCGGGCGCCAGATCGACCTGTCCTATGCCGGCAACCGCGCCATGGTGGTCTACGAACTGCCGCTCAACGAGGTGGTTTTCGACTTCTACGACCGGTTGAAATCCGTCTCGCGCGGCTATGCGAGCTTCGATTATCAGCTCATCGAATACCGCGAGGGCGACCTCGTGAAGATGTCGATCCTCGTCAATGCCGAACCGGTGGACGCGCTTTCGATCATCGTGCATCGCGGTCGCGCGGAGATGCGCGGGCGCATGATGTGCGAGAAGCTGAAAGAGCTGATCCCCCGCCACCTGTTCCAGATCCCGATCCAGGCTGCCATCGGCGCGAAGATCATCGCGCGCGAAACGCTCTCGGCGCTCCGCAAGGACGTGACCGCGAAGTGCTATGGCGGCGACGTGAGCCGCAAGCGCAAGCTGCTCGACAAGCAGAAAGAGGGCAAGAAGAAGATGCGGCAATTCGGCCGCGTCGAGATCCCGCAAGAGGCCTTCATCGCCGCGCTCAAGATGGACGCGAACTAGCCCTGTTGCGTGCACAAGCAAGGGGTATTCGTATAATTTCCGTGCGCAAATAAAGAATTACGGCATCTCCCGCGCGCAGAATGGAAGGTGGGCCTGAAACCCATCCGGGGGACCGGGGACTTGTCCTGCCGAGAAGACGAACAAAAACAATAGACTCCAAGGTCCTTTCTCTTCTATTCGAAGCGACAGGGTACTTAGGGCGGATGCTGGTTGCAGTGGGGCACCGCGGCCGGCATCGATAAAGCAAGAGTCTGGGCATGACGGTCGAGTTGACTTTGGGCGGCGTCGCGCTTGCGGCGTGGGTGTTTCTGTTGGCTGCTCGCGGGGGGTTCTGGCGAGCCAACGTTCGGGAAGAAAGCGAGCGCGCAATCGCGCCAGCGACATGGCCCTCGGTGACGGCGGTCATCCCTGCACGGAACGAGGCCGACGTCATCGACCGGTGCATCTCGTCGCTCCTGGCGCAGGATTACCCCGCGCGGCTCGACGTGGTTCTCGTGGACGATCAGAGCGACGACGGCACGTCCAAAGTCGCGCGCAAGGGCGCCGAAGCGCTCGGCGCCAGCGACCGCCTCACGATCATCTCAGGCCAACCCTTGCCGCGCAGCTGGACAGGCAAGCTCTGGGCCGTCAACCAGGGCATCGCCGAAGCCTCATCGCGCCCGGTTCCCTCGCGCTACCTGCTCCTCACCGACGCCGACATCGCCTACGATCAGGGCGTGGTGCGCCGCCTCGTGGCCCGGTCGGAAGGGCGCGGCCTCGTTCTCAACTCGCTGATGGTCAAACTCCGTTGCGAGAGCTTCGCCGAGCGGATGCTGATCCCCGCCTTCGTCTTCTTCTTCCAGATGCTCTACCCATTCTCGTGGGTGAATCGCCGCGACCATCCGATGGCGGCGGCGGCGGGCGGCTGCATGCTCGCGCGCCGCGACGCGCTTGAAGCGGCGGGCGGCATCCGGGCTATCCGCTCCTCGCTGATCGACGATTGCGCGCTGGGCCGCGCCATGAAACGCAAGGGACCGGTCTGGCTCGGCCTCACCGACAGTGTCCACAGCCTGCGCCCCTACCCTCATTTTGAGGATATCCGCAAGATGGTGGCGCGCTCGGCCTACGATCAGCTCAATTATTCGCCCCTGTTGCTCGCCGGCACCGTCATCGGAATGATGCTGACCTATCTTATTCCGCTTTGGCTCGCTGTTTTCGGCACAGGTTTAGCGCAAGCAGCTGGCGCGATAAGCTTTGTCTTGATGACGGCGGCTTTCTGGCCGATTGTCCGGTTCTACAGGCTTTCGCCGTTGTGGTCGGCTGCGCTGCCTGCCATCGCGGTTCTCTACATGACGTTCACGGTCGACTCCGCGCTCCAGCAGTGGCGCGGCAAGGGCGGCCTTTGGAAGGGGCGCGTTCAAGCGCAGCGCGCGGAGGCATCATGACGGCGGGTCCGGTCTGGGAAGCAGGCGAGAAGACGCATCGGGACGAAAACTTCCCGGTCGCGTCGCACCTCGTGTCGAAGCGGCATCGCGCGCCGATCATGGCGTTCTACCGTTTCGCGCGCGCCGCCGACGACGTCGCCGACGATCCGAACCTCTCCGAAGACGAGAAGGTGTTCACGCTCGACGCGTTCGAGGCGACGCTGCTTGGGCAGACCGACGCCATCGCGCACGCCTTGCCCCTGCGGGCCGCACTCGCCGAGCGTGGGCTGTCGCCGCAGCATGCCCAGGATCTCCTGATCGCGTTCCGCCGGGACGCGCGCAAGACCCGCTACACCGACTGGAACGACCTCATCGACTATTGCCGCTATTCCGCCATGCCGGTCGGGCGCTTCGTGCTCGACGTCCACGGCGAAAGCCGCGACACGTGGCCCGCGAACGACGCACTGTGCGCCGCGCTTCAGATCAACAACCACCTTCAGGATTGCGGCGCGGACTACCGGCGCCTCGACCGCGTTTACATCCCGCTCGATCTGCTCGAAGGGCGCGGCATCCCCGTAGAGGCCCTCGCCGCGCCCAAAGCCTCGCCCGCGCTGCTCGACGTCATTCATGACCTGGCAGCGAAAACGGAAGCGCTTCTCGGCTCGTCGCAGCTTTCGCGCGGCATCCGCGATACGCGGCTCAGCCTCGAAGTCGCCGGGATCGAGCGGCTCGCCCGGAAGATCGTGCATCTCCTCAAGGAACGCGACCCGCTGAGCGAGCGCGTCCATCTGTCGAAGGCCGCATCTGCGTCGAATCTGATCGCGGCGGCGGGCCTTGAGCTTGGGCGGCGGCTTTTCATGCCCGGCGCGGCTCAGCCTGCGTTGCGAGGTGGCAAATGACCGCCGAAGTTCTTGACGACCTCCAGCACCCCGAGGACGAAGCGTCGAAGCGCGCGCTCGGCAGCTCGTTCTATGCCGCGATGCGCATCATGCCGCCCGGCCAGCGCGAGGCGATGTTTGAAATCTACTCCTTCTGCCGCGCGGTGGACGACATCGCCGACGACATCGAGGGAGATGCCGAAGCGCGCCTGCGCAAGCTCGATCTCTGGCGGCGCGACATCGATGCCGTATACCGGGGCGTGCGCGTGCGCGGGCTTTCCGGCCTCGCCGTCGCCGTGCGCGATTTCGGGCTTGAGCGAGAGGACTTCCGCGCCGTGATCGACGGCATGGAAACCGACGTGCGCGGGCCGGTGCGGGCGCCGAGTTTCGACGAACTCGACCTGTACTGCGACCGCGTGGCGAGCGCCGTGGGCCGCCTGTCGGTAAAGGTATTCCGCATGCCGGACCACGAAGGCCGGGAGCTTTCCGAACATCTCGGCCGCGCGCTCCAGCTGACCAACATCCTGCGCGACCTCGACGACGACGCCGCCATCAGCCGGCTCTATCTGCCGCACGAGTTTCTCGTCGACGAAGGCATCGAAAGCGTCGACCCCGACACGGTGCTCGCGCATCCGGCGCTGGGCGAGGTGTGCAACCGCATCGTGAAGCTCGCGCGCTGGCACTTCGCGGAAGCCGACCGCATCATGAAGGCGCACCCGCGCCGCATGGTGCGCACACCGCGCGTGATGTCGGAGGCCTACAAGGCCATCCTCTCCGGCCTCATCAAGCGCGGCTTCAAGCCGCCCCGCACGCGCGTCAAGCTTTCCAAGCCGCGCATAGTGTACATCGTCCTGCGCCACTGCGTCGTCTGATGGAGCGATTTTGACATTTTAGGGCCGTTTGCACCCAGCTCCCGCCCCAATGTCAGCCCCACTGGAAGAAATGGCATCAGGTGCGTCCTTGCGATTCCGACATTTGCTCGCGAGGACGCCTCAATCGGCTGCAAATGTCGGAATCGGACCACGAGCGATGGATCAGGCCGACTCGACACAGACCCGCCCTGAAAGCGGGGCCGCGCAAGGTTTGCCCGAAGCGCCTGCCGCCGGAAGCGGCGGCGCGCCGCTCACGCATGTCGTCGGCGCGGGGCTGGCGGGCCTGTCCGCAGCCGTTCGCCTCGCGGAGCGGGGTCATCCCGTGGCGGTATATGAAGCGGGCATTCACGCTGGCGGCCGCTGCCGCTCCTATTACGACGCGACGCTCGATCAGGTGATCGACAACGGCAACCACCTGCTGCTGTCCGGCAACGACTCCGCCTTCCGTTATCTCTCGCTGATCGGCGGCGCGGACAAGATGCACGCTCCGGCGAAGGCGGAATTTCCGTTCGCCGATCTCGTCACGGGCGAACGCTGGACGCTCAGCATCAATGACGGGCGGCTGCCGCTCTGGCTGCTCGACAGCGCGCGGCGCGTGCCGGGCACCAGCCCGCTCGACTATCTCGGCGCGGCGCGGCTGATGTGGGCCGGGGCAGACAAAACTGTAACTGATGTCATCGCGCCCAAAGGCACGCTCTATGAGCGGCTCTGGCTGCCGCTGATGATCGCCGCGCTGAACACCGATCCGGCCGAGGCGTCGGCTAGGCTCGCGGGCACGATCATGCGCGAGACGCTGGCGAAGGGTGGCGAGGCCTGCCGTCCGATGGTGGCGGAGGGGTTGTCCGCGGCGTTCATCGATCCGGCGCTCGACTATCTGCGCGCGCGCGGTCACAACGTGACATTCGGTCGGCGGCTGAAACGCCTCGCCTTCGCGGAGGGCCGCGCGACCGCCCTCGACTTCGGAGACGGCGAAATTCCGCTGGCGGACGGCGAAACGGTCATTCTCGCCGTGCCGCAGTGGATCGCGCCGACGCTCGTCCCCGGCCTCAAAGCGCCGACCGAGGTTCGCTCAATTCTGAATGCGCATTTTCGCGTCGCGCCGCCGCCCGGCTTCCCGCCGCTGCTGGGCGTGGTGCGGGGCACGATCGAATGGATCTTTGCATTCGAGAACAGAGTCTCTATTACCATCAGTGGCGCGGATCGGCTCGTTGACCGCCCGCGCGAAGACCTCGCCGCCGATCTGTGGCGGGAGGTCGTTACAATTACGGGGCTTCCGGCTGAACTGCCCCCATGGCAGATCGTCAAGGAAAAGCGTGCTACGTTCGCCGCCACTCCCGCCCAGGATGCTATGCGACCGGATGCGACAACGCAGTGGCGCAATCTTTTCCTCGCGGGCGATTGGACGCAGACCGGCCTTCCCGCGACCATTGAGGGGGCGATCCGCTCCGGCGAGCGCGCCGCCCTGCTGACGATGAGGGTTTAGAGTATGATGGATATGACCGGCCGCAACGGCCTCGATTTCGCCGAAGGCAGCGCCGAGCGCTTCGACTTCGATCGTACCCACGGCAGCATTGCCGACCGCGCCTTCCTCGAAGAACGCATCAATGCCGCGTCGACGGCGCTCCTGTCCTATCAGCGCGAAGATGGCCACTGGTGCTTCGAGTTCGAGGCGGACGCCACGATCCCGGCTGAATATGTGCTGCTGGTGCATTATCTCGGCGAAGAGCCGAACCTTGAGCGCGAAGCGAAGATCGCCAACTACCTTCGCCGCATCCAGGGCGAACACGGCGGCTGGCCGCTCTTCCACAAGGGCGCGTTCGACATGAGCGCCAGCGTGAAGGCCTACTTCGCGCTGAAGATGATCGGCGACGATATCAACGCGCCGCACATGGTGCGCGCCCGCGAGGCGATCCTGTCGCGCGGCGGCGCCGAAATGGCGAACGTGTTCACGCGCATCCTGCTCGCGTTGTTCGGCGTCGTCACGTGGCGCGCGGTGCCGGTGATGCCCGTCGAGATCATGCATCTGCCGCGCTGGTTCCCCTTCCACATGTCGAAGGTGTCCTATTGGGCGCGCACGGTGATGGTGCCGCTGTTCGTGCTCGGCGCGAAGAAGCCGGTCGCAAAGAATCCGCGCGGCATCTCGGTGGACGAGCTTTTTCATGCAGACCCGAAGAAGGTCGGGCCCCGCCCGCGCGCCGAAGGCCAGAGCCGCTCGTGGTACACGTTCTTCGCGGCTGTTGACGCCTGCCTGCGCGTGGTCGATCCGATGCTGCCGAAGCGGTCGCGCAAGAGCGCCATCGACAAGGCCGTCGCTTTCGTGAAGGAGCGGCTCAACGGCGAGGACGGGCTCGGCGCGATCTTCCCGGCCATGGCGAACAGCGTGATGATGTACGAGGCGCTCGGCGTGCCGGAAAGCGACCCTGACCGCGCCATAGCCCGCTACTCCATCGAGAAGCTGCTCTTCGAGACGGAGAACGAAATCTATTGCCAGCCCTGCGTTTCGCCGGTTTGGGACACGGGGCTTGCCTCGCATGCCCTGATGGAGACGGGCGGCGAAGCGGAGCGCGAGGCCGCTGAACGTGGACTTGCGTGGCTGAAGCCGCTTCAGGTGCTCGACGTGAAGGGCGACTGGGCCGACCAGAAGCCGGACGTGCGCCCCGGTGGCTGGGCCTTTCAGTACGCCAATCCGCATTATCCCGATGTCGACGATACGGCGGTGGTGGCGATGGCGCTCGACCGCGCGGCGAACCTGCCCGACAGCCGCAACGATAACGGCCAATCCATCGCACGCGCCAAGGAGTGGGTTTCCGGGCTTCAGAGCAGGAACGGCGGCTGGGGTGCGTTCGACGCGGACAACACGTATTACTACCTGAACAATATCCCGTTTTCGGATCACGGCGCATTGCTCGACCCGCCGACGGTGGATGTCAGCGCGCGCTGCGTTTCGATGCTGGCGCAGCTCGGCGAGAAGCCCGAAACCAATCCGGTCATGAAGCGCGGCATCGATTACATCCTTTCCGAGCAGGAGAAGGACGGCTCGTGGTTCGGCCGCTGGGGCAGCAACTATATCTACGGCACGTGGTCGGCGCTGTGCGCGTTGAACGCGTCAGGCGTTGCGCACGATTCCGCTGCGATGCGCCGGGCGGTGGCCTGGCTCGTGTCGATCCAGAACGAGGATGGCGGCTGGGGCGAGGACGGCTCCAGCTACAAGCTCGACTACAAGGGCTATGAGAAGTCTCCCAGCACGCCGTCGCAAACGTCGTGGGCGCTCCTCGGTCTGATGGCGGCGGGCGAGGTCGACAATCCGGCTGTGAAGCGCGGCATTGCGTGGCTCGTCGCGAACCAGGACGAGGCGGGCACCTGGAAGGAAGACCGGCACAATGCACCCGGCTTCCCGCGCGTGTTCTATCTGATCTACCACGGCTATTCCAAATACTTCCCGCTGTGGGCGCTGGCGCGCTATCGCAACCTCACGAGCGGCAACCGCGCGCCCGTGATGCACGGGATGTAGAGAACGGCGGCGCTGTCCAGCCGCGCGGCCGCGGTGCGTGCTGGGGCGCGCCGCGTTGTGCATCCATTGGCGTGAGCGCAAGAGCGCGTGGCAAAAGTGCGCGGAAGGTCGGCGCGACTTGCCGGGGCGTGCGTTCGAGCCGCCGCAATCGTCGCCAATCGATAAACGCAAGCGCAAAAATTTCCCGCGAGCCTTAACCTCGTCTTCAAGGGTTCCTTGCCCTCGCGCGCCCGCTCGGCTAACTTTGCCCAATCGACGTTTCTCGCGGCGGGACAATCGGCTTGCCGCCACGTGGCAGGCGTTAACGGCGCCCATCCCGCGAAGCTCGCGCGGTGGCGCAACGCTTCGATGAGAAGGTTGCCGCAGTTCGCAATGCAAGAATGATCCGGCGCGGCAACTGCGCCCCTCTCGGGAACACTCCATGAAAATGCTGGCCGACAGGCCCGTCATTGTGGCGACCGGAATGGACTTCGAAGCGCGCCTCGCCGAAAAACACGGCGGCGCGCGCGCCGTTTACGGACAGAGCCGCCCCAGACTTTTCCACGAATTGCACACGCATGCTCGGGCCGGAGCGCGTGGCATTCTGAGCTTCGGCACGGCTGGCGGGCTTCTGCCTGCTCTGAAACCGGGCGACATCGTCGTCGCGACGACCGTGCTGACGGCGGAAGGCGTGTTCGACACGGACGCACGCTGGACGCAGTCGCTCCTGAGAGCGCTGCCGCATGCCTACGCCATGCCGGTTTACGGATCGGAAGCCCCTGTCGTGTCGGCGCTCGAAAAGGAGACGCTCGCATCGAGCACGGGCGCGGCAGCCGTGGACATGGAATCGCAAGTAGCCGCTGCGGTCGCCGCGGATCACGCCCTGCCTTTCGCCGTTCTTCGGGTGGTGATCGATCCTGCCGAGCGCGCGGTTCCGGTGAGCGCGATCGCGGGCGTCCGGGAAGACGGAACGACGGATGTCGGCGCGGTTCTGCGCTCGCTTCTGCGTCATCCGGGCGACATTCCCGGCATCATTCGCCTCGCGGGCGACAGCCAGAAGGCCAGGCAAGCGCTGGCCGACTGCCGGAAGACGTTGGGCCCGCTGTTCGGCCTGCTCGACCCGGTGGAAGTGCCGCAACCCATCGAGTAAGCCGTCGCCATTGCGACTGCCCTGCGCTATCGGCGCGCTTCGCCGTCGCCCGCCATGAGTGCGGCGCCGCGCATGACTTTCCTTTGAAAAACGGGGCGCCTTGAGATCTCGCCCGCGCTCCGCAGGCAGTCGACTGCCGCACATGAAGAAGAGCGACCGCGCGCCTTCATGCGGGGGAGCCGACGCGCGACCGCCGGAGAGCGGTCAGCCGGTCATCTCACCTCGCCCGTGGGCTCGGGTAGGTCGGAAAGTGACGCTGGCCTTCGTGTAAGCTGGCTTCGCCCCGCGGCGTGGCCGCGAGGCAATCGACGTTATTCGGCCGCCGAAAGACGCTGCGGCTTCTCGTCTTCGTCCGCGATGCGCTTCAGTTCCTGCTCCACGTGGAGTGAATGCACGTAGGCAGCGGGTCTCTGGTCTGCCAGCGAGATTTCCGGCGCGAACGGCCCTTCCGTGCGGATGCCCGTCCACATGAGCTTCAGCATGCGCAACGGGTTCGCGATGCTGGCATGCGCCGCCGTCGGCTCGTATCCGCAATGCGCCATGCAGTTTGCGCACTTCTCGTAGCGGCCCGTGCCGTAGGAGTCCCAGTTCGTGGTCTCCATCAACTCGGTGTAGGTCCGGGCGTAACCCTCGCCTATGAGATAGCACGGCTTCTGCCAGCCGAAGATGTTGCGCGTCGGCATGCCCCACGGCGAGCAATGAAATTCCTGATTGCCTGCAAGGAAATCGAGGAACAGCGGCGAATGCGTGAACGTCCAGCGCTTGCCCTTGCCGAGCGCAAAGACCTTGCGGAACAATTCCTTGGTCTTGCGACGGTTTAGGAAGTGCTCCTGATCGGGCGCGCGTTCGTAGGCATAGCCGGGCGAGATCGAGACGCCGACGCCGAGATCCTTGCAGAAGTCGAGGAAGCGCGCGAGTTCCTTCGGGTCGTAACCGTCGAACACCGTGGAATTGATGTTGACCTCGAAGCCCTTCGCCTTCGCCAGGCGGATTGCATTGAACGCGCGATCGAAGACGCCCTTCTGGCAAACGGACGCGTCGTGATGCTCGCGCAGGCCATCGAGGTGGACCGAGAAGAAGAAATAGGGCGACGGCTCGAACAGGTGCAGCTTCTTCTCAAGCAGCATCGCGTTCGTGCAGAGCGAGACGAAGCGCTTCTGCGCGATGAGCCCTTTCACGATCTGATCGATCTCGCGGTGAATCAGCGGTTCGCCGCCCGGGATCGCCACCATGGGGGCGCCGCATTCTTCGGCGGCGTCGAGGCATTCCTGCACCGACAGCCGACGGTTCAGGATCTGATCGGGATAGTCAATCTTTCCGCAGCCCGCGCAGGCGAGGTTGCAGCGAAAAAGGGGCTCCAGCATCAGCACGAGCGGGTAATGTTTCCGGCCCTTGAGTGTCTGCTTGAGAAGATAAGCCCCAATCCGTCTTTCCTTGAAAAACGGCAATACCATCGTACGCTGCTCCCACTCATCGCCGCGCGACCGCGCGTTTGGCATATTGTTATTGATCAGAGACCGGCTTAGCCTCGATCACCCGGAATCTCAAACGGCGTGTAACTGAACGGGGAGGCGAAACTCCACGTTTTCTTCAACGCCTGGTAAATTTGTCACGTCGACCGGGCCAAGCTTGCGCAGAGCTTCGATCACATCCTGCACCATCGCTTCGGGTGCAGAGGCTCCCGCAGTGAGGCCGACGATTTGTGCACCACGCACCCAATCGGGCTTCAACTCGCTGCCATCCGCGAGAAGATAGCTCGGCACGCCAGCTTCCTCTCCGATCTCGCGCAGACGATTCGAATTCGAACTGTTCTTCGCGCCGACAACGAGAATGACATCCGCGATCTTCGACAGCTCCCGCACCGCCGTCTGGCGATTTTGAGTGGCATAGCAGATGTCGTTCGTTCCGGGGCCTACGACATCCGCGAAACGCCGCTTGATGGCGTTTATGATGCCGCGCGTGTCGTCGATGCTCAGCGTCGTCTGGGTGATGTAGGCAACCGGAGTATCGGGCGAGATGGGCAATGCTGCGACATCGTCTTCCGTCTGCACAAGATGGACTGGGCCGGGAATCTGGCCCATTGTACCCTCGACCTCCGGATGTCCGGCGTGGCCGACGAGAATGAGAGTGCGCCCCTGCCCGAGATATCGTTTTCCTTGCAGGTGAACCTTGGTAACAAGCGGGCAAGTTGCGTCGATAACGGGAAGGCCGCGTTCCTCGGCGGAGATTTCGACGTCCTTGGCGACGCCGTGCGCGCTGAAAATGGTCACCGCACCTTCCGGGATCTCGTCGATCTCATCCACGAAACGGGCGCCTTTGGCCTTCAGATCGTCGACCACGTGCTTGTTATGAACGATCTCATGCCGGACGAATACCGGGGCATCGTATTTCTCAAGAGCGCGTTCGACGATCGATATCGCCCGGACGACGCCGGCACAAAACCCCCGCGGTTGAACCAGAACGACTTGTATGCTGCCAGCGTCGCGAGCGAGTTTCTGCATCCCGGTCACCCCGTATCGATGACGTGGCCCATTTTCCACGCAAACCACTATAATTGCCTCTCGCCAAACAAGCCGCTTGCACTCATCGTTCCGAAGCCGGCCCAATAAACGGCAGTTCGATTGACACTTTTTGACAGTGCCTGTCCAGCTATCAAGATCAAACGCCTCTTTTCACGGGACGCATCTCGAAACTGTGTTTCCTCAGTGACACGCCGTCTCTTGCCTAGCACTTGCCGGGCCAAAAGACGTTGCCTGAATGACACACCGATGATGGGTGCGAGCCTTGATTATGCCTGAGCTGCCCTGATGAAAGTCTAAACCCCCTGCCCATATCCAGACGAAGCCACCCAGCGTGATGTTCACTCACTGAACAACGGCGAAAATTTGCCCGACCAACGAGGCGAATACGGGGCATGCGGTCTTCGCAAAGCCCGCGAAATAAAAAAGGCCGGGGCAAACCGGCCTTTCATACCAGCAGCGTGTCTCGCCTGAACTACAGCGTACGCATGCGATCCCAGGTCACAACCACCTTTGCGCCAACTTTCGCGCGACGGTAGAGATCGGCGGCGTCCTCATTATACATGCGGATGCAGCCATGAGACACCTGCTGACCGATCAGCCAAGGTGCGTCCGTGCCGTGGATACGGTACAGGGAGTCGCCGAGATAGAGCGCGCGGGTGCCGAGCGGATTGCGCGGATCGCCACCGGGGACGTAAGCAGGAAGCTTGGGATTCTCCTTGCGCATGTCGGCGGTAGGCGTCCAAGTCGGGTTTTCGCGCTTCTGGCTGACATAGCTCACACCAGACCATTTGGCTTCGGCCTTCGGAATCGCGATCGGATAGCTGTAAGCGACAGTCTTCGACTCGATATAGTAGAGGCGGCGATCGCCAAAGCTGACGATGATATCGCCAACATTGTAGTTGCCCTGAACCCTGACGACCTGACGGCCCTGTGGGCTCATCGGACCGAAAAGATCACTGAAAAAGCTGTCGAGAAACCCGGCCGCGTTAACGTTCGACGTGGCGACTGTCAGTGCAAGGCTGGCAATCGCAAATTGCTTCATGAGGCGTGACATTCAAATCCCTCCGGCGTCTCACCAATCTCAAGTTCAACGAAGAAGCCTCAGCTTGCTCTCTGAACGGAGAAGCAGAGCCGTGGGTTCCCCATCGCTAACGGCTTTTCGAAGGCCACAACTTTCGTTTGTGAGAACATACTCAACGCGGGACTTTGCGTCAGCCCCTAAACCGCCGCCTTCTTGCCGCTTTGCGCGATCGATGTTGCGAAGATGACACGTATCGATGACTGGCAAATTAATGTGAGCGGACAGTCAATCGGATGTTTCAACTGTAGCCGATCACTTTTTGCGGAACTTGTCCAGACTTACAACTTCCGCCGTCTTCCGGTGGGTTTCTGCGGTGTCGTCGTCACCCTCATTCGCCTCTCGGACTATCTCCGGTTGCGAATTGTCGTGATGCGGGACGGCCTGAACCTCCGGTTCTCCGAGCGGCGCAGGAACCAGGGAAAGACCCTCATCAGCCTTGGCCAGCTCGCCCTCGGACGCACGCAGCCCGAGCGCGAAATGAACGCTCGGGTCCTGGAAGATCCTCACCGCACTGAACGGAATAACCAGCCGCTCGGGGATATTGTTGAAGGAAAGACGCACCTCGAAGCGATCCTCGGTCACAGCGAGATCCCAGAACTGGTGCTGGAGGACGATCGTCATCTCGCTCGGATACTGATCCTTGAGACGCTTGGAAAGACCGACGCCGGGAGAGCGCGTGTCGAACGTGATGTAGAAGTGGTGATCGCCGGGAATGCCGCGCTTCAGAACACGCAGAAGAACGGACCGGACGACCCCGCGCAGGGCTTCTAGCACGAGATCGTCGTACGGAATGGTATCTTCGGGCATGTTCTGCTTCTACACGATGGGCCAACGGCCATGAAGGAAGTGGCGGGCTTCTGTTGCCCGGCGCCGCCAGCCGCGCCTGACAGCAGCTACGCCGTCAGGACTTTAGGTCGGTGCAGTTACGCCGCAATCGCGACGGGACGAGCACCAGCATAGTTGTCATTCGCAACTATCATTTTGGCCCAATACGGCGGTACCATGCCGAGCGAAAGACTACCTTTTACACCCTCGTCGATCCTATTTCGCCCCCATCAAAAACCGTCGCCCTTGCAGCTTGGGCTTCGCCGTTCGACGGCTTTTGGTGGAGGCGCCGGGTACCGCCCCCGGGTCCGATAGGCTTATTACGATATCCGTTTATCGCCATAGCTGGCGAACCAGCAAAAGGTAATATAGAGAGTCTCCAGCCCGTTGGAAAGACGGCGGTGCGAGAATGTCTCCATGCGCAGCATGTATGTCACGCCCGGCGTCGCAGGTTGCCGCCCGACGGCCGTCTACTCGATCACGATTTTCGGGCCCTGAACCGTGGCAGCGCCGGAGAGGGCGCTCCAGACCGAAGAGGCGATCTCCCGGTAGAGCTTCGCATGCAGCGACGCGGGGTCCGAAACGACGATGGGCTGACCCGCGTCGGATGTCTCGCGCACGGCCATATGCAGCGGAACCCCTCCCAGGAATGGCACGCCCAGCCTCGCTGCCTCGTCTTTAGCGCCGCCATGGCCGAAAATGTCCGACCGCTCCCCGCATTTCGGGCAAACGAAATAGCTCATGTTCTCGACGATGCCGAGCACGGGCACGTTCACGCGCTTGAACATCTCAAGGCCCTTGCGCGCATCGATCAGCGCCAGATCCTGCGGCGTCGAAACGACGACCGCGCCCGAGAGCGAAGCCTTCTGCGCCATGGTGAGCTGCGCGTCGCCGGTGCCCGGCGGCATGTCGACCACGAGCACGTCGAGTTCGCCCCATGCAACATCGTTCAGCATCTGCGTCAGCGCCGAAATCACCATCGGGCCGCGCCAGATCATCGGCGTTTCTTCCTCGACGAGGAAGCCGATCGACATCGTTTCAAGCCCGTATTTCTCGATCGGAGCGAGGATATTGTCGCCGATCAGATCCGGCTTTTCCCGGATCGCGAGAAGCCTCGGCACCGACGGACCGTAAACATCCGCGTCCAGAAGCCCGGCCTTCAGGCCGTTCGCGACAAAGCCGAGCGCGATGTTGACCGCCGTCGTCGATTTGCCGACCCCGCCCTTGCCCGAAGCCACCGCGATGATGTGACGGATGCCGCCGATCCCGCGCCCGATGGCGGCGTCGGCCTGCTTCGCGGCCTCGCCTTCTTTCGCATCGGCCGTGAGAACCACCGTCGCGCCCGCCACGCCCGGCAATCCCCGGACCGTGTCTTCCGCCTCGCGCCGCACGGCTTCATAGGCGCGCGCGTCTCTCGGCGGCACGCTCAGCGCAAAATACACCTTCCCCTTCACGATGGCGATCTCGGAGAGGATGCCTGCCGAGACGAGATCCACGCCCCCTGGCGTTCGCACGCTCTTGAGGGCAGAGAGGATATTTTCTTTTGTCGGGATATCGGGCATCGGGAGGAACCGTAGGGCTTAGGTGTGAGAATGGATTTTGTCTTAATCTAGGATGCGCGGGGTCGACGGGAAAGCGCCTTTACTCAAAACTCCCGGCAGAAGAGCACGAGGCAGCTCCGCCGAGTTTGTTCGCGGCGCGAAAAGCGCGGCCTTCACCAAACGTTCACTCACACAAAGTCGGCGTTCGATTTAAATTGTTTGACGTACTCCTCATATAAGATGGGCGCATCGTGTCGAGTTCTGGCGGGGAAATCATGGCGCTTCCGGCTCAGCGTGACAGCTCCTATTCACCCCTGATGATCCTGCTCCTCGCGGGGCTTTCCATCCTTGCCTGGATTTCGACCTATTCAGGCATGCTCTACCTGATCGAAGCGGGTTCCGGCGAGATCGGGCTCGGGGCGAAGGTCGCCATCGCCTTCGCCGTCCTCATGCTTCAGGGCATGATTATCTATATCCTCGACGCGCTTTTCTCGGGCCAGCTTCGCCCTTCCCTCTACCCACTCTACATCCTCGGCTATGTCGTCCTGTTCCTGATATCGGTGGCCTTCGCCTTCGGCTTTTACTGGCGTTTTCTCGAAGCGGGTGCGCAGACGTCGCAGGCAGCCGGCGCGTCGGTCTATCAGGTGCAGCGGTCGCTTCAGAACGGCCAGAGCCGCCTCGAACTGTTGCAGACGGCGCTGTCGACGCTCGCCACCGTTTCCTCCCAGAAGGCGCAGATCGAGCGGACGGCGGGCGGGACATGCCCCGCGAGCCGCGCGGGCGACGGACCGCGCCGCCGCTTGCGCGAAAGCGACGCGCAGCGCTTCCAGTTTGCCAACGATCTGATCGCGTCGCGAACCAGCGCCGTAAAGTCCGACATCGCCGATCTCAACACGGACCTTCAGCGCATCCTGAAGAAAGATCCGGCGACCATCGATCCGCAAACCGGCACGCGCACCGCCTTCATCGAGGGACTCGACCGCAAGCTTGGCCTCGTGACGGAGCGCTTCAACGCTCTCAGAACCGATCCGCAGCTCCGTCAGCTCCGCGATGAGCTGCAAGCTCGCGGCAGGCAGACATCGTTTACGGACGAACGCGGCGTGGCTTTTTCTTGCCCGGACGGCCAGCTCCAGACAGCGCTGAACGGTGTCGTGCGTTCTATCGACGAGCTTCCGCAGTTGCAAAAGCCGGAGCTTCGCTCGGTTGAGGGCTCCGAGGCCGTGACCGAAGCGTTCCGCCGGCTGTCGAACACCGCGACGGAGCTCGTCCTGCATGGCAAGGCCCCGCCGTCGCCGGAGCGCATCCGTACCGAGCAGGCCGCGAACCCGACGGCTACCGTCAGTCAGGACGAGGCGGGGCTCAGCGACCGCGACTACATCCCGCTTCTGATCGCCATCTTCGTGGACGTCTGCATTCTGCTCGTTTCGATCAACCGTCCGTTCGGCCCGTTTTTCAATCTCGGTCAGGATCTGGCGCGGGCGCAGGCGCGCGGGCCGATGCGCGGCGTCCTCAACACGTTCTATCGCGTGTTTCAGGATCAGTTCGAGGCGCAGTCGCCGCCGACGCCCGCCGAGCTTGTCGCACCGCTTCAGGACGTCGTCTTCGATCACGGTGGACAATACTACGCGGCGGTGCCGCTCGATTTCCGCGAGGAAAACTACGACCTGTGGGCGCGCGCGCGAGTCAACGCTCCAAGCTTTGAATCATCGCGCGCGCTGGAGCGCTCTCGCTATCTCGCGGCCGTCTTCGCGATCCTCGAAGGCGAAAAGCTGGTGCGCCTGCTGGGCGTTGAGCGGCGCAGCCGTTTTCGCCGCGATGAGGTGGGCGGTCTCGATGAGGAGGCGGTGCGCCGGAAGCTCGACCGGCAGGGCAGCATGTATGCGCAGGCCGACGCCTTCCGCATATACCGCTTCCGCCCCGGCAAATGGGCGGAACTGCTGATCCAGGCGGTTGGCAGCATCTCGGGGCGAGCAGCGGCGCAACGCGGCCTTCCGCTTTCGCTCAGGCGGCTGCCCGCCGATGCCGCATCCGCCGCCGAGCAGAAGGCGCTTCCCGAGACGAACGAACCCGCCGCCCTTCCCGGCAGCGATGTGGAGCCGCCCCGCCGTCTCCCCGATCGTTCGCGAGTCGAGTAGCGGCGGAGCGCGATGCGCCCGTTTGGGTGCGATCGGGCGCAACGCAGCTCTGATCGAATTTTAGGCAATTGGCCAGCGGACCAGTCGCCGCATGCAAACGCAAGCGACGGGACCGGCATGCGACGCACGCGGATCGCCTGCGGGTCACATCCGCCGTCGACCTTCAATAAAGGACCGTTCTGCCGATCTGATTGCGATCAATCAGGCCGGAACGCTCAAGAGCGGCTCATGACTATGAAATCGGCAACGCGCTCGCCACAACAGTGAGGCCGACTGCAAATCCGCCGCTCAAAACCCGATGGCGAGGAGAAGCCCCGCCGTCACGGCCGTTACCAAAGCTGCAACGCCATAGGTCAGAAGCCGCCGCCCCATGTCGCTGAACACATGCATATCCTTCAGCGTGAGGTAAAGCCGCTCGGCCGCGTGCCAGAAGAACAGCGAGATCACCGCCCAGATCACGGCCTTGCCGAGCCAGTTTTGCGTGAACGCAAGCGCGTTTTCGTAACTCAGCGCCTCGGGCGCAACGCCGATGCCTTGCGGCGCGAGGACGCCTGTCACGAGGATCAGGCCGACGCCAAACAGCGCCGACAGCGTGCCGCCTGCGCCGAACAGAAGCCAGAAGATCGGCGCGTTGCTGCGCTTTTCGGGAGCGTGCGGCATCAGAACGGCCTCCACAGAACGAATGCGACGAGCGCCGTCGAGCAGATGATGGCGACGGAAGTCCCGATCAGCGTGATGAGCCTTTGCGGCACGGGCGAGCCTCTGACGACAAGCTTCGGCATCGTTTTCGGCAAAATCTGGAACCACGTTCGCAAGTGCCAGATCATGGCGATGAGCAGCGCGGCATGCAGGACGAGCGACGCGGGCGAAGCGAGCCAGCCGCGCCAGATGTCCCATGCCGCAGGGCCTTGCACCAGCGCGACGAGACCGGAGAGCAGCACGGCGGCGTAGATCGCGATGGTAACGCCCGAAAGCTCGCGGATGGTGTAATGCCGGAAAGGCCGGCGCGCCCACCAGTCGCGAGGCATGGGGCGCACATAAGGGCGGCGGTCGCTCATTTCGCGTCCCTTTTCTTCAAGAAGCGCAGGAAGTAATCGAGCGCCGTGTTCATCTTGTTCTGGTTGACGGCGTGCATCGGGTCCACGGCCTTCGGGCAGACATCGCTGCATGCGCCGACCGCCGTGCAGCCCCAGACGCCGTCTTCCCCGTGCACCGCATCGATGCGCAGCGCGCTCCCGCCGTCGCGCGAATCGCCGTTGTAGCGCTGGAGGATCGCCATCGCGGCCGGACCGACGAATTTCGGGTTCTCGCCATATTGCGGGCAAGCCGCGTAGCAGAGCATGCAGTTGATGCAGGCGCTGAAGTTTTCATACGCTTCAAGCTGCGCGGGCGTCTGATTATAGGGCCCCTCCGAAACCGGCTTCGGGTGCTTGGGAATGAGCCAAGGCGTGACGCTCTCGATCTTCTTCACGAAGTCGTCGACCGTCACAACGAGGTCGCGTTCGATGGGGAAATGAGCAAGCGGCTCGACTGTGACAGGCCCCGGCGCGAGGTCGCGCAGCAGCGTATGGCAGGCGAGTTTCGGCTCGCCGTTTATCATCATGCCGCAGCTTCCGCAGATCGCCATGCGGCACGACCAGCGGAACGTCAGGCTGCCGTCGACGGTGCCCTTGATCCACTGGAGCCCCTGCAACACCGACATGTCGCGCGTGTACGGCACGGTGAAGCTCTGATGATGAGGCTTCTCGTCCGTCTCCGGATTGTAGCGCAGCACGCGCAGCTCGATGGTTTTATCCGCGCGCTCAGTCATGCTTGTGCGCCTTCGCTTCTTCGAGTTTGACGCCCGCTTCGCCGTAAGCGCGCTGGCCCGGCGGCGACTTGGTGATGGTCACTGGCGCATAGGTGATCTCCGGCGCGGCACCATCGCGATAATGCGCGAGGCTGTGCGCGAGGTAATGCTCGTCGTCGCGGTTTTCGTAGCCGTCGAGCCGCTGATGCGCCCCGCGCGACTCCTTGCGCTCCAGCGCCGAGTACGCGATGGCCTCCGCCACGTCGAGCTGGAAGCCGAGTTCGATGGCGGTGGTCCAGTCAGTGTTCCAGACGCGGGTATGATCGTCGAGCACGACATCCGCATAGCGCTTTTTCAGGTCGGCGAGCGTATCGCAGGTTTGCCGCGTCTCGTCGCCGAGCCGATAGATGCCGCAGCCTCGCTCCATCGCAGACGCCATCTCATCGCGCAGCGCGGCGTGTCGCTCACCTTTGCCCTTCCGGTTCAGAAGCGCGAGCGCCCGGTCTTCCGCCGCGCGCGCCTGATCGAGAAGACGGCCACGGTCGCCGTTCGATGAGCCTTGCGCGAACGTCGCCGCCTGCTCGCCCGC
Organism: Rhodomicrobium sp.; assembly: GCF_047605405.1. Lineage (NCBI taxonomy): Bacteria > Pseudomonadati > Pseudomonadota > Alphaproteobacteria > Hyphomicrobiales > Hyphomicrobiaceae > Rhodomicrobium > Rhodomicrobium sp. The sequence continues at coordinate 37,251 of NZ_JASGFR010000027.1, forward strand.
GAGACGTCCGAACACCGAAAGTTCCGCGAGCGAGTTGGAGCCGAGCCGGTTCGCGCCGTGAATACCGACGCTGGAGCACTCTCCGGCGGCGTAAAGGCCGGGGAGCGGCGCGGCGGTTCGGCCATCCACGAGAATGCCGCCCATCGTGTAGTGTATGGCGGGCCGAACCGGGATCGGCTGCTCCGCCGCGTCGACGCCCATGTAATCCTTCGCAAGGTCGTAGATTTGCGGCAGGCGTTCGAGGATCTTGTCGCGGCCGAGATGCGTCAGATCGAGCAGCACGGCGTCGCCATGCGGCGTCTCGATGGTGCGCCCCTTGCGCTCCTCATGCCAGAAAGCCTGGCTGACACGGTCGCGCGGGCCAAGCTCCATGAACTTGTTGCGCGGCTCGGGCAAAGCCGGGCCGAGGCCGTAATCCTGCAAGTAGCGATAGCCGTCCTTGTTGCGCAGGAAGCCCCCTTCGCCGCGCGCCCCCTCCGTGAAGAGCACGCCGCTGCCCGGCATGCAGGTCGGGTGGTACTGCATGAACTCCATGTCGCGCAGGGGCACGCCGTGCCGGAAGGCCAGCGCCATGCCGTCGCCGGTGACGATGCCGCCATTGGTGTTCTGCGGGTAGACGCGGCCCGCGCCTCCCGTCGCGATGATGACGGCGCGCGCGGTGACGGCGGTGAATTCGCCGGTGGAGATGTTGAGCAGCACCGCGCCCTGTGCGCGGCCATCGTCCACCAGAAGGTCCGTACAGAAAAACTCGTCCAGCCGTTTGATGGACGGGTACTTCATGGATGTCTGATAGAGCGTATGAAGGATGTGGAAGCCGGTGCGATCGGCGGCGAACCAAGTGCGCGCGATCTTCATCCCGCCGAACCGCCGCACCGCGATGTCGCCATCCGGCTTGCGGCTCCATGGGCAGCCCCAATGTTCGAGCTGGATCATCTCCGGCGTGCAGTGCTCGACGAAATACTCAACCACGTCCTGTTCGCAGAGCCAGTCGCCGCCTGAAACGGTGTCGTCGAAATGAGCCTGAAGACTGTCGGTATCCTGCAGCACGCCAGCCGAGCCGCCTTCCGCGGCGACGGTGTGGCTACGCATCGGATAGACCTTCGACACCAGCGCAATCGACAAACCCGGCGCGGCTTCGGCGGCTGCGATTGCCGCACGCAGGCCGGCTCCCCCCGCGCCCAGTATCAGTATATCGGCTTCGATGTGCTCCACTCGGAGTTCTCCCTCCCGCGCGAGACTGTTTCCTGCCCCAGCTTCTCTTCACAAGATAATGATTGGCGGGCGAATTCGCTCGCCGCGCCGATGGCCGCGCCGAAGATAACCGATCCGTGATGAAAGATCGTGGGCTCTGTGTCGCCAAAATGTATCTGATTTTGCGAAAGTGGCACGAAGTCCGCACACGGATCGCCGGAGCGCCTCGACGGTTACGCACCCCCGCCTCGCTCGGTCGGGGCGCGCGTCCGGCACGCTTGGACCGTCCCCATGGCTGCACCCATTTCCCGGGCGCCCGCCTGCCTGCTGTGTAAAGGCGCGAAACAAAAAAGCCGCGCTTCACAGCGCGGCCCGGAATTTCATTTGATCGAGGTGCTTTCAAGCTCGGCCCGATCGCCGAGCTTCCGCGACAAGCCGCGCGAAGCTTACGCCGCTTCGGCTTCGTCCTCGGCGTCCTGAACGGGACCGGAGTCCAGTCCCTTGGCGTTGACGTCGCGATCCACAAGCTCGATGACCGCGAGCGGGGCATTGTCGCCATAGCGGAAGCCCGCCTTGAGAACGCGTGTATAGCCGCCCGGACGGTCCGCGTAGCGCGGAGCGAGCGTGGCGAAGAGCTTCGCCACCTGCGTCTCGTCGCGAAGCCGAGAGGCGGCGACGCGGCGGGCGTGAAGGTCGCCGCGCTTCGCAAGCGTGATAAGCGCTTCCACGACGCCGCGCAGATCCTTCGCCTTCGGCAGGGTGGTCACGATCTGCTCATGCTTGATGAGAGCAGCCGCCATATTGGCGAACATGGCCTGACGGTGGCTCGCCGTACGATTGAATTTACGACCGGATCTACGGTGACGCATTGTCTCGTCCTCAAAACTTCGCCGCGCCGGACTGCGCCCCGCGGTCTGATTGGTCTGTTAGTAATGGTCCTCGAAGCGCTTCGCCAGTTCTTCGATGTTCTCCGGCGGCCAGTTCGGGACTTCCATGCCGAGATGCAGCCCCATGCCGGCAAGCACCTCTTTGATTTCGTTCAGAGACTTACGCCCGAAATTCGGCGTGCGCAACATCTCCGCTTCGGTCTTCTGGATGAGATCGCCGATGTAGACGATATTGTCGTTCTTCAGGCAGTTCGCCGAACGCACCGAAAGCTCGAGTTCGTCGACCTTCTTGAGCAACGCCGCGTTGAATTCGAGTTGCGGGATACGCTCCTCGGCGACTTCCTTGCGCGGCTCTTCGAAATTCACGAAGATCGACAGCTGATCCTGAATGATGCGTGCCGCGAGCGCCACCGCGTCTTCCGGAGAAACGGCGCCATTCGTTTCGACGTCGAGCGTCAGCTTGTCATAGTCGAGGATCTGACCTTCGCGCGTGTTGGCGATGCGGTACGAGACCTTCTTGACCGGGCTGTAAAGGCTGTCGACCGGAATGAGGCCGATCGGCGCGTCGTCGGGGCGATTGCGCTCGGCGGGCACGTAGCCCTTGCCGATGGCCGCAGTCAGCTCCATCCGAACCGTTGCGCCCTCGTCGAGCGTGCAGAGAACGAGATCGGGATTAAGGATTTCAACGTCCGGACCGGCATCGATGTCGCGCGCGCGAGCCACGCCGGGCCCCTCCTTGCGCAGCACCATCCGCTTGACGCCCTCGGAGTGGATGCGAAGGGCGATCTCCTTGACGTTCAGCACGATGTCCGTGACATCCTCGCGAACGCCCGGAATGGACGAAAATTCGTGCAGCACGCCGTCGATGTGAATCGTCGTGACCGCGCCGCCCTGAAGCGACGACAGCAGAACGCGGCGCAGCGCGTTACCGAGCGTCAGGCCGAAACCGCGCTCAAGCGGCTCCGCGACGATGGAAGCCACGTATTTCGGATTCGCCCCGGGGATCACGTTGATCTTGCCCGGCTTGATGAGATCCTGCCAATTCTTGTTAAGCACGTTTCATTCCTTATACGGCGGCATCAGGCGCGAGGTACCCCGCGCCCGCTCAACTCAGGCGAGACCTGCCCTAGCCTCGCGTCGCGCCCGCCGAAGCGGCGGCGCGACGGAAATCGAAAATAACGGTCGCCCTGCCCGGATGACCGGAACGGCGATCTTTATACGCGGCGACGCTTGCGCGGGCGGCACCCGTTGTGCGGGATCGGCGTCACGTCGCGGATCGACGTCACCTGGAACCCGCAAGCCTGGAGCGCGCGAAGGGCCGACTCACGTCCCGAACCGGGGCCGCTGACCTCGATCTCGATGGTACGCATGCCGTGTTCCTGAGCCTTGCGGCCCGCGTCTTCGGCGGCCACCTGCGCTGCGTAGGGCGTCGACTTGCGCGAACCCTTGAATCCCATCGCGCCCGACGAAGACCACGAAATCGCATTGCCTTGCGCGTCCGTGATCGTGATCATCGTGTTGTTGAAGCTCGCATTCACATGCGCAACGCCCGATGCAATATTTTTCTTCTCGCGGCGTTTGACGCGCGCTTTTTCCTTCGCCATCGTCCCAGTCCCAAAAAATCGAAGCTACAGCGCGATCCACAGATCCGGCGAGACGCCGAGCGCGGACCGCGCCACCTTCAAAGCCAGCCCTTACTTCTTTTTACCGGCGATGGGCTTGGCCGGACCTTTCCGCGTGCGCGCGTTCGTATGCGTCCGCTGACCGCGCACCGGCAGGCCGCGACGATGCCGAAGGCCGCGATAGCAGCCCAAATCCATCAGCCGCTTGATGTTCATCGCAACTTCGCGACGCAGATCGCCCTCGACGACGTAATCGCGGTCGATGACCTCACGGATTTGCAGGATCTCCGCGTCGCTCAGCTCGTTGACCCGGCGTTCCACCGGGATGCTGACCTTGTCACAGATTTCCTTCGCGAATTTCGGGCCGATGCCATGGATGTAGCGAAGGCCGATTTCAACGCGCTTATTGGAAGGGATGTTCACACCCGCGATACGTGCCACGTGGTCCTCGTCGTGTTGCTAAGTTCGAGCGGGTGTCCGCTCATACCGAAAATAAGACAACGGCGCCTGTGAGGCAAAAACCTCCAGACCACCGCAGATCATGAGCCAAGGGCGCCAATATAGTCACCCTTTGCTAATAAGTCCAGACGCGAATGCGCAAGAAAGTCTGCGAACGATCTTGCGCCCCGAATTGATGCGCGAAGGCATCAGCCCGCCGCCCCCAGGATGTCATTCATCTGACGCGTCACCGTTTCGATGGGCGCGTCGCCATTCACCGTCTTGAGCTTTCCCTGCGCCTTGTAGAAGTCGACCAGCGGCTTCGTCTGGGTGTGGTAGACCTCAAGACGCTCCTTCACCGTTTCCGGCTTGTCGTCAGAGCGCCGCTTGAACGCCGTGCCGCCGCAACGGTCGCAGGTGTTCTCGGCCTTCGGCAGACGAAAGAAGTCGTTGTAGACCTCGCCGCAGCTCCCGCAGGTGAAGCGCCCCGCGATGCGCTTGACGAGCAGGTCGTCCGGCACATCCACAAGGATCACGGCGCCGATGGTCTTGCCGTGCTTCGTGAGAAACGCGTCGAGTTCCTCGGCCTGCTGATTCGTCCGTGGGAAACCGTCGAGAATGAAGCCCGGCTTGTCGGCGGGGAAATTCTCAAGTGTCTCGAAGACGACGCCCATCACGACCTCGTCCGGCACGAGCTGGCCGCTCTCCATATAGGATTTCGCCAGCTTGCCGACTTCGGTGCCGTTCGCCACGGCCGCCCGAAGCATGTCTCCCGACGACAGCTGCTTGAGGCCGAAATTATCTTCCAGATACTTCGACTGCGTGCCTTTGCCGGAACCGGGAGGGCCAAGCAAAATGATGTTCATCGACGTTTCGCTCCCCTAAGCTTCGCCTTCTTGATGAGGCCCTCGTATTGATGTGCCAGCAGATGGCTCTGCACCTGCGCAACCGTATCCATCGTAACACTGACAACGATGAGAAGCGAAGTGCCGCCAAAGTAGAAGGGCGCCTGCATCTGATAGGACAGGATTTCAGGCAGGATGCACACCGCCGAGACATAGGCAGCGCCGACGAGCGTGATGCGAGTCATCACATAGTCGATGTATTCCGCCGTTCGCTGGCCCGGACGGATGCCGGGGATGAACCCGCCATACTTCTTGAGGTTTTCGGCCGTATCCTTCGGATTGATGACGATCGGCGTGTAGAAGAAGCAGAAGAAGACGATCAAAGCCACATAGAACAGGATGTGCAAAGGCTGCCCCGGCCCGAACAAGGTAAGCACCTGGTTCAGCGTCTCGGAGGACTTTCCGACGATCTGCTCGATCGTCGCGGGCAGATAAAGCAGCGTGGACGCGAAGATGGGCGGGATCACGCCGGATGCATTCAGCTTCAGCGGCAGATGCGAGCTGTCGCCCTGGAACATGCGGTTGCCGACTTGCCGCTTCGGATACTGGATCGTCAGCCGACGCTGCGCCCGTTCGAAGAAGACGACGACCGTAATGACCGCGACCATCATGACGAACAGCCCGAGGATGACCGCCGGTGAAAGCACGCCGCTGCGGCCCTGTTCGAGGATGCGATAGAGCGCCGTGGGCATTTCGGCCACGATACCGGCGAAGATGATCAGCGACGCACCATTGCCGATGCCACGCGCCGTAATCTGTTCGCCGAGCCACACGAGGAACATCGTGCCGCCGACGAGCGAAACGACGGTCGTCAACTGGAAGAACCAGCCGGGTTCGAGCGCCGAGCTGTTGAGCCCCTGCGCGGTCAGCGTCGCCTGTACCGTCGCAATTACGACCGTAAGGTATCGCGTATACTGGTTGATCTGCTTGCGGCCGGACTCGCCTTCCTTCTTCAGCGCTTCAAGCGTCGGAATAACCGACGTCAGCAGCTGAATGATAATCGATGCCGTGATGTACGGCATGATGTTCAGGAGGAAGATCGCGGAACGGGAAAGAGCGCCGCCCGAAAACACGTTCAGCATCCCGAAGACGGTGTTCGGGGCGCTTTCGAACAGTTTCGCAAGAAGCGCTGTGTCGATACCGGGCAGCGGAATGAACGTGCCGAGCCGATAGATCAGCAGGGCGCCGAGCGTGAACAAAAGCCGCTGCTTGAGTTCACCGGCCTTTGCAAACGTCGAAAATTTGAGGTTAGCGGCGAGTTGTTCCGCTGCGGAAACCATGACTGCGACTCCGGTTGCGGCGCTTGGGGCGCGGGGGCGCCCGGAGCGTCTGCGCGAGTTTAGCTCGTTAATTCGTCACTGTTTAAGCTCACAGAGCCGTGCGAACGATCCGGTGTCGTGGAACGTAGCGCGGCCAAATCAGTCTGCCTTGGGAGCGCGGGCTTCGCGCTTGGCCAGCGCCTCGCGGCGACGCACGGCACGCTTGCCGTCACCGGCGAGACGATCCTCGCGCGGCAGGGTGATTTCCACCGATCCGCCCGCAGCTTCGACCGCCTTCACCGCCGCTTCGGAAGCCTTGGCGACCTTGAAGGTCAGCTTCGACTTCACTTCACCGCGCGCAAGAAGCCGAACGCCATCGCGCTCGCGACGAAGCGCGCCGCTCTGGACGAGTGCCTCGGCGTCGATCACCTTCGAGGCATCGAGCTTCCCGGCGTCGATGGCTTCCTGAACGCGGTCGAGGTTGATGTGCGCGAATTCGAGGCGGAACGGGTTGTTGAAGCCCCGCTTCGGCAGACGCATGTGGATGGGCATCTGGCCGCCTTCAAAGCCCTTGATGGCCACGCCCGAGCGCGCCTTCTGACCCTTGACGCCGCGGCCGCCCGTCTTGCCCTTGCCGGAGCCGATGCCGCGACCGACGCGGATGCGGTCCTTCGTGGCGCCAGGATTATCTCTCAACTCGTTCAGCTTCATAATTCCGTCTCCGGTCGGCGCGTTGCGCTTCCCTTATCGCTTTTTTGCGTCCACCGGCACACCGTTTTCTTCAACGATGCGCACGAGATGCGAAACCTTGTTGATCATGCCGCGGATGGCCGGATTATCGGCCACGACCTTGCGGCGGTGCATCTTGTTCAGGCCGAGGCCCACCAGCGTCTCGCGCTGGTCGAACGGCCTGCGGATCGGGCTGCCGATCTGCTCGATGGTGAGCGTCTTCTTCGCTTCCGCCATGATCGCCTCCCTTACGCCTCAGCCTGAGCGGAGGCCTGGCCTTCCGCGCCGTCACGACGACGGGTGACGATCTCGCTCACCTTCTTGCCGCGACGCGCCGCGACACCGCGCGGGCTGTCTTCATGCTTCAGCGCATCGAACGTCGCGCGAACCATGTTGTACGGGTTCGAAGTGCCGATCGACTTCGCCACGACGTCCTGCACGCCGAGCGTCTCGAAGACGGCGCGCATCGGGCCGCCCGCGATGATGCCGGTGCCGGGAGGCGCCGCGCGGAGGAACACCTTGCCCGCGCCGTGATGACCGTGCACGTCGTGATGCAACGTGCGGCCTTCGCGCAACGGAACGCGGATGAGGTTGCGCTTCGCGGAGTCGGTCGCCTTCTTGATGGCATCCGGCACTTCGCGCGCCTTGCCATGCCCGAAGCCGACCCGGCCCTTCTGGTCGCCGACGACGACGAGTGCTGCAAAACCGAAGCGACGACCGCCCTTCACCACCTTGGCGACGCGGTTGATATGAACGAGCTTGTCCACGAATTCGCTGTCGCGATCATCGCGGTCCCGTTCCTTGCCTCTTTCACGTGGATCACGAGCCACGAGCGTACCCTTTCATTTGTCTCAGACCGGAAGGCCCGAGGCGTATATTAGAAGTTCAACCCAGCTTCGCGAGCGGCGTCTGCGAGCGCCTTTACGCGGCCGTGATACATGTAGCCGCCGCGATCGAAGACGACATCCTTGATGCCGGCCTTGATCGCGCGTTCGGCGACGAGCTTGCCAACGGCCGCAGCCGCGGCGACATCGGTGCCTTTCGACAGGCTGCTCTTGAACTCGGCGTCGAGGCTCGAAGCCGAAGCAAGTGTGTGCCCCTTGGTGTCGTCGATGATCTGAGCGTAGATATTCTTCGACGAACGGAACACGGACAGGCGAGGACGGTCGCCCTGCGCCCGGCGCAGGCTGCGACGAACGCGAGCCTTGCGGCGATCGTAACTGGAGAGCGGAGAGGCCATCGTTCGTCCCTACTTCTTCTTGCCTTCTTTGCGCTGAATGTACTCGCCCTGATAGCGAACGCCCTTGCCCTTGTAAGGCTCGGGACCGCGGAAACCGCGAATTTCAGCCGCTACCTGGCCGACCTTGTCTTTCTCGATGCCGGTGATGGTAATCTCGGTCGGCTTCGGGACGGCGATGCTGATGCCCTCCGGCACGGGATACAGCACATCGTGGCTGTAGCCGAGCTGAAGCTTCAGCGCCTTGCCGTCAAGCGCGGCACGATAACCGACGCCCGTGATTTCGAGCGTACGGGTGAAACCATTCGTCGTGCCGACCACGAGGTTTTCCACGAGCGAGCGCGACATGCCCCACATAGAGCGGGCACGCTTGGAGTCGGTTCTGGGCTTGACGGAAATAGCACCGTCTTCCAGCTTCACCTCGACGTCATCGACGAGCGTGAGCGAAAGCTGACCTTTCGGCCCCTTCACCGTCACTGTCTGTCCTTCAACCGTCGCCGTCACGTTCTTCGGGACGGGGACCGGCTTCTTGCCAATTCGGGACATCGTCCAAAACCTTCTTCTTCTTCCTGCTGCTCCGGCCAAGACCGCCTATCAGGGTCTCGCCGGCCGTTCAGAAAACTTCGCTGTCGTGCTCCAGCCTTCGCTTAGAACACGCTGCACAAAATTTCGCCGCCGACATTCTCGGCCCGGGCTCGCGTATCCGACATCACGCCTTTCGGTGTGGAGAGGATCGCAACGCCGAGACCATTCGCGATGGTCGGCAAATCCTGCACGCTCGAATAGACGCGGCGGCCAGGGGTCGAAACGCGCTTGATATCACGAATGACGGGAGCGCCATCATAATATTTCAGCTCGATCTCGAATTCTGTCTTGCCACCGCCGTACTCGATTTCGGCGTAGCCGCGGATATAGCCTTCTTCCCGAAGAACGTCGAGGACGCGCGCGCGCAGCTTCGACGCAGGGGTCGAGACTTTGGGCCTGCTACGCATCTGCGCATTGCGAATCCGCGTCAGCATATCGCCCAGTGGATCGGAAACCGTCATTGCTCTGTGATCCCTACCAGCTCGACTTCACCAAACCGGGGATAAGTCCCTGATTGCCCAGTTCACGCAGCGAAATACGCGACATCTTCAGCTTGCGGTAGAAACCGCGCGGACGTCCCGTCACCTCGCAGCGATTGCGGATGCGGGTCGGCGAACCGTTCCGCGGAAGCTGCGCAAGCTTGAGGCGGGCCGCGAAGCGCTCCTCGATCGGCAGATTCTTGTCGTTCGCAATCGCCTTCAGCTCCAAGCGCTTCTCAGCATCGCGCGCTGCTATGCGCCGACGCTTGTTGTTGCGCTCGATCATGCCTGTCTTAGCCATAGTGCTCCTCCCTCGCCCTACTGCCGGAACGGGAAGTTGAATTGTTTCAGGAGTGCGCGAGCCTCGTCGTCCGTCTCGGCCGTGGTGCACACGATGATGTCCATGCCCCAGATCTGCTCGACCTTGTCGTAGTCGATTTCCGGGAAAATGATGTGCTCCTTGACGCCAAGCGCATAGTTGCCGCGCCCGTCGAAGCTCTTCGCATTCAGACCGCGAAAGTCCTTGACGCGGGGCAGCGCGATGGTGACGAGCCTGTCGAGGAACTCGTACATGCGCGCCTTGCGAAGCGTCACCTTGACGCCGATCGCCATGTTTTCGCGCAGCTTGAAGCCCGCAATGGACTTGCGCGACTTGGTCATCACCGGCTTCTGGCCCGCGATAAGCGTCATGTCGCGCAGCGCCTGCTCGACCTTCTTGCGGTCTGCCGTCGCCTCGCCGATGCCCATGTTGAGCACGACCTTGGTAATCTCCGGAACCCGCATCGGGTTGGAGTACTTGAACTGTTCCATCAGGGCCGGACGCGCGACCTCGACGTAGCGTGTCTTGAGCCGGGGCACGTACCCGTTCGTGGCTTCCGCTTGCTTAGTCATCGATCGTCTCGCCCGAGCGCTTGGCAACTCGCACCTTGCGCCCGTCTTCCAGGATTTTGAAACCGACGCGCGTAGCCGATCCGTCCTTCGGATCTTCCAGCGCGATATTCGAGATGTGGATCGGCGCTTCCTTGGCGACGATACCGCCTTCCTGCGCTGCCGACTGCTTCTGGTGACGCTGCACGACGTTCACGCCCTGGACGACGGCGCGATTTTCGGTCGGGAAAACCTTCACGACCTCGCCGCGCTTGCCCTTGTCGCGCCCGGCCAGAACGACGACCTTGTCGCCCTTTTTGATTTTCAGCTTAGGCTGCGTCATTACAGCACCTCAGGCGCAAGCGAGATGATTTTCATATGCTGCTTGGCGCGGAGTTCGCGCGGCACCGGTCCGAAGATGCGCGTACCAATCGGCTCGCGCTGATTGTTGATGAGAACGGCCGCGTTCGAGTCGAAACGGATCACGCTGCCGTCGGGACGGCGCACCGGAAACGACGTGCGCACGATCACCGCCTTCATCACCTGGCCCTTTTTCACGCGGCCCTTCGGGATGGCTTCCTTCACGCTGACGACGATGACGTCGCCGATCGTGGCTGTCCGACGCATCGAGCCGCCGAGCACCTTGATGCACATGACCCGGCGCGCGCCGCTGTTGTCGGCGACATCCAGATTAGTTTGCATCTGTATCATTGCAGTTCACCTTTCAGACGAGGAAGCTCTTGGCCTGCCCCGCGTTCAATCACTCAGACGATGGCCCGGATGTCGCCGGATCGAGGACGACCCACCGCTTGTTCTTCGAAATCGGAGCACTTTCCTGAATGCGAACCACGTCGCCCTCATGGAAGGTGTTGTTCTCGTCATGCGCGTGATACTTCTTCGTCAGGCGCACTGTCTTCTTCAGAACCGGGTGCGTTAGACGGCGCTCGACCTGCACGACAACGGTCTTGTCGTTCTTGTCCGAGACCACCACACCCTGCAAAACGCGCTTCGGCATTTTCTTCTTCCTTAACTTTGCGCTTCGGCGACGCGCTTCTCGCGCTCGACCGTCTTGATTCGCGCAATGGTGCGCCGGACGTCTCTGACGCGCGCCGTGTTGTTCAACTGCGACGACGCCTTCTGAAAGCGAAGGTTGAACTGCTCGCGCTTGAGCTTGATGAGTTCGTCTTCAAGCTGGTCCAGCGTGAATTTGCGAATGTCTTCGAGTTTCATGGCCGCCTTATTCCTTCACAGCCGCGATTTCGCCGAGACGCACAACCACGCGGGTGCGGATCGGCAGCTTCGCCGCGCCGAGACGCAGAGCCTCGCGAGCGGTTTCCTCGCCGACACCATCGATCTCGAACATGATCTTGCCCGGCTTGACGCGCGCCGCCCAGAATTCCGGCGAGCCCTTGCCCTTACCCATACGAACTTCGGTCGGCTTCTTAGAAACCGGCAGGTCCGGGAACACGCGGATCCAGACACGCCCCGCGCGCTTCATCTGGCGGGTGATCGCGCGGCGAGCCGCCTCGATCTGCCGTGCCGTCACGCGTTCCGGTTCCAGAGCCTTCAGGCCGTAGCTGCCAAAGTTAAGCGAGGTGCCGCCTTTGGCATTGCCATTCATCCGGCCTTTGAAAGCCTTCCTGAACTTTGTTTTCTTCGGTTGCAGCATCGCTCACACCATGATCCAAAGCCGCGCCAACAAGGCTGCGGGTCTTATGTCTTTTCCGTTTAGCGGTCGCGATCGCGTCCGCCGCGTTCCCGATCACCGCGGTCACGACGCGGTCCGCGCCCTTCCGGACGCCCGCCGCCCGGACCGCCGCTCTCCTGGCTTTCCATGGACCGACGCTCCTGAGCCATCGGATCATGCTCAAGGATCTCGCCCTTGAAGATCCAGACCTTCACGCCGATCACGCCATAAGCGGTCTCTGCAACGGCCGTACCGTAGTCGATGTCGGCGCGCAGCGTATGCAGCGGAACGCGACCGTCGAGATACCATTCCATACGCGCGATTTCAGCGCCGCCGAGACGGCCCGAAACGTAGATGCGCACGCCTTGAGCGCCGAGGCGAAGCGCCGACTGCGTCGCGCGCTTCATGGCGCGGCGGAACGCAACGCGGCGTTCGAGCTGCTGGGCGATACCCTCCGCAGCGAGCGTCGCGTCAAGCTCGGGCTTCCGAACTTCGACGATGTTCAGATACACCTCGGACGTGGTGAACTTCGCAAGCTGGCCGCGAAGCTTCTCGATATCCGCGCCCTTCTTGCCGATCAGGATGCCCGGGCGAGCGGTGTGCACCGTAACGCGGCACTTCTTGTGCGGCCGCTCGATGACGACCTTCGAAATGCCCGCCTGACGGCGCTGCTTCATGATGAACTCGCGGATTCGGAAGTCTTCATGCAGAAGCTTGCCGTATTCGCCCTTGTCCGCATACCACCGGCTGTCCCAGGTGCGGTTAATGCCGAGCCGCAGCCCGATCGGGTTGACTTTCTGCCCCATTAGGCCTGCTCCTGAACTTCTCTCACAACCACGGTGAGTTGCGAAAACGGCTTCTCGATGCGCCCCATGCGGCCGCGGGCGCGGGCATGAAAGCGCTTCAGCACGAGGTTCTTGCCCACATAGGCTTCGGCGACGATGAGCTGATCGACGTCGAGATTGTGGTTGTTCTCAGCATTCGCGATGGCCGACTGAAGCGTCTTCTTCACGTCCTGCGCGATGCGCTTGCGCGAGAAGGTGAGGTCTGCGAGAGCCTTGTCCACCTTCTTGCCGCGAATGAGTTGGGCGACGAGGTTCAGCTTCTGCGGGCTCACGCGAAGCGAACGCGCGACCGCCTGGGCCTCGTTATCCTTGATCCGCCGCTCTGTTTTCGGTTTCGACATGGCTACCTCTTCTTCGCCTTCTTGTCGGCGGAGTGGCCGTAATAGGTGCGCGTGGGCGCGAACTCGCCGAACTTGTGGCCGACCATGTCCTCGGAGACGAGCACCGGGATATGCTTCTGGCCATTGTGAACGGCGAAGGTCAGGCCGACAAACTGCGGCAGGATCGTCGAACGCCGGCTCCAGATCTTGATCGGCGCGTTGGATTTCTTATCGCGGGCGGCATCCGCCTTGGCGATCACATAGCCGTCGACAAACGGCCCTTTCCAGACTGAGCGTGTCATCGCGGCCTCTACTTCTTCTTCACGTGGCGGGCGCGGACGATAAACTTATCCGTGCGAATGTTCTTACGGGTACGATTGCCCTTGGTGCCCTTGCCCCACGGGGTGACGGGATGACGGCCACCGGAGGTGCGGCCTTCACCACCGCCGTGCGGATGGTCGATCGGGTTCATGGCGACACCGCGAACGCTCGGGCGCTTGCCGAGCCAGCGGTTGCGGCCCGCCTTGCCCAAATTCTGGTTCGAATTGTCGGGGTTCGAGACGGCACCGACGGTCGCCATGCAATCCGCCTGAACCATGCGCATCTCGCCGGAGTTGAGGCGAAGGATAGCCATACCCTGGTCGCGGCCGACGAGCTGAGCGTAGCACCCGGCGGAGCGCGCGATCTGGCCACCCTTGCCGAGCTTCAGCTCGACATTGTGGATGATCGTGCCGATCGGCATGTTGGCCAGCGGCATCGCGTTGCCCGGCTTCACGTCGACCTTCTTGCCGGAAACGACCTTGTCGCCGACGTTCAGGCGCTGCGGGGCCAGGATGTAGGCCAGCTCGCCGTCTTCGTACTTGATCAGCGCGATGAACGCCGTGCGGTTCGGGTCGTATTCGAGCCGCTCGACCGTCGCGACGACGTCGAACTTGCGCCGCTTGAAGTCCACGATGCGATAATTACGCTTGTGGCCGCCGCCGCGACGCCGCGAAGTGATGCGACCGTGCACGTTCCGACCGGCGCTCTCGGCGCGCCCCTCGGTCAGCGCCTTCACCGGCTTGCCCTTCCACAGCTGGGAACGGTCGACCAGGACGAGCTGGCGAAGACCCGGCGTTATGGGGTTGAATGTCTTTAATGCCATGGCGAATGCGCCCTTACCGAAGTCTGCCTTACAGCGTTGTCGTAATGTCGATCGATTGGCCCTCTTTCAGGGTCACGATCGCTTTCTTGAAATCGCTCTGCTGGCCCTTGACGCCCTTGAACCGCTTCACCTTGCCCTTGCGGATCAGGGTGTTGACGGCAACGACGTTGACATTGAAGAGGCGCTCGATGGCCTCCTTGATGTCCGGCTTCGTCGCGTCGATCGCTACCTTGAACACCACCTGATTGTTTTCGGAAACCAGCGTGGACTTCTCGGTGATGATCGGCGAGCGGATCACGTCGTAGAGTTCTTCTTCCCTCATTTGAACCGCTCCTCCAGCGCTTCGAGCGCCGCGCGGGTCAGCACGAGCTTATCCCGACGCAAAATGTCGTACACGTTGATGCCCTGAACCGGCAGCACATCCACGTTCGGGATGTTGCGCGCGGCGAGCGCGAAATTGTCCTGCAGCGCGGCGCCATCGATGATGAGCGCGTTCGACAGGCCAAGACCGGCGAACTTGCCGCGAAGCTGCGCGGTCTTCGGCTCGGCTACTTCCGCCTTGTCGAGGACGACGAGCGCATCCGCCTTCGCCTTGGTCGAGAGCGCGTGCTTCAGAGCGAGCGCGCGGACCTTTTTCGGCAGATCGTGCGCATGGCTGCGCGGAACCGGGCCTGCGGAGCGACCGCCACCGCGGAACTGCGGCGGCTTGTCGTTGCCGTGACGGGCCTGACCGGTGCCCTTCTGCTTGTAGATCTTCTTGTTCGGACCGTTCACTTCGCTGCGCGCCTTGGCCTTGTGCGTACCGGCCTGGCGCTTCGACAGCTGATAACGGACCATGCGTTGCAGGATGTCCGCGCGAGGCTCCAGCGCAAACACTGCGTCGTCCAATTCCACGCTTCCCGCATTGGAAGCGTCAAGGGTGATGACTTCCGCCTTCATTTATGCCCCCGCTCCCGCAGCCGCGGTGTCGTTGTTGGCTTTGCGGAACGCACCCGGCTTGGGGGCGTCCTTCGGAAGAGGCTTCTTCACGGCGTCCTTCACGAGAACCCAGCCGCCCTTTGCGCCGGGAACGGCGCCGCGGATGAGCAGAAGGCCGCGCTCGACGTCCGTCTTCACCACCTGCAGATTTTGCGTGGTGACGCGGTCGACGCCCATGTGGCCGGCCATCTTCTTGCCCGCGAAGGTCTTGCCCGGATCCTGACGGTTACCGGTAGAACCATGAGAGCGGTGCGAGATCGAAACACCGTGAGTCGCGCGCAAGCCGCCGAAGTTCCAGCGCTTCATGGCGCCCGCGAAGCCCTTGCCGATGCTCGTGCCGATCACGTCGACGAACTGACCTTCCAGAAAATGGTCTGCGGTCAGCTCAGCGCCGATCTCGATGACATTTTCCGGCGTCACGCGGAACTCGACCACCTTCGCCTTCGGCTCAACCTGAGCCTTTGCGAAATGGCCGCGCTCTGCGCGCGTCACGTTCTTGACCTTCCGCGACCCCGCGCCGACCTGAATCGCCGTGTAACCGTTCGCTTCCTGCGTCCGGTGCGCGATCACCTGGCATTGATCGAGCTTCAACACCGTTACGGGCACATGCTCGCCCGCTTCGGTGAAGATTCGCGTCATGCCAACCTTCTGTGCCAACAATCCCGATCGCATCGGTCTGCCTCAGTTTCCTTCGCCGCTATCGAAAGCGGCTGAATCCTTTGTTCAACTCCCGCCATCCGCTCCTGCGGCCGGCGCATCCAACGTGCCGCGCGGGCCCGGCCCGAATTCCCCGCAAACGGGGCGCAGCGTCATAAAACCTTCAGCGACACGCGCTAAAGCTTGATCTCAACATCCACGCCCGCCGCGAGGTCGAGCTTCATGAGCGCATCAACCGTCTGCGGAGTCGGATCGACGATGTCGATCAGGCGCTTGTGGGTGCGCATTTCGAACTGCTCGCGGCTCTTCTTGTCGATGTGCGGCGAGCGGTTCACCGTGTACCGCTCGATGCGTGTCGGGAGCGGGATCGGCCCGTGCACATCCGCGCCCGTCCGCTTCGCGGTATTGACAATCTCCTTCGTGGAGGCGTCGAGCACGCGGTGGTCGAACGCCTTCAGCCGGATGCGAATGGTTTGGCCTGCCATATCAAACTCCCAATAGAAGAGGCGCTCCGTTTTTGGAGCGCCCGCTCCGTCGTCCCCGTATTATTTACTTAATGATGCTGGCAACCACGCCGGCGCCGACTGTACGGCCGCCTTCGCGGATAGCAAAGCGAAGCTTTTCTTCCATGGCGATCGGCACGATCAGCTCGACTTCCATCGAGACGTTATCGCCCGGCATGACCATTTCCGTACCTTCCGGCAGCTTCACCACGCCCGTCACGTCGGTCGTGCGGAAGTAGAACTGCGGACGGTAGTTGGTGAAGAACGGCGT
>NZ_JASGFR010000028.1:0-53451 GCF_047605405.1 Rhodomicrobium sp.
TCGGGCCGCTTCCGGCCGAGCATCCGCGAGGCATCCCGGCTTCTCGACGAGGCGGGCTGGAAGCTCGACGGCGGCGTCAGGAAAAACGCGAAGGGCGAGATACTCGAATTCGAGTTCCTGATCGACGATCCGGTCACCGAGCGCATCGTCGGCCCCTACGCGGGCAGGCTGTCCGATCTCGGCGTGAAGGCGACGCTGCGCCGCGTCGACCCTACGCAGGAGCAGGAGCGGATCAGGCGCTACGATTTCGACATCAGCACGCAGCGCTATTCCCTCTCGCAGACGCCCGGCCCGGAGGTTCGCGCCTTCTGGAGCAGCGAGGCGGGCAAGGAAGACGGCAGCTATAATCTTTCCGGCATCGCCGATCCGGTCGTGGACGTGCTGATCGACAAGGTGCTTGCGGCGAAAAGCCGTGACGAACTTCGTACCGCGTGCCGCGCGCTCGACCGCGTGCTTCGCGCCGGGCATTTCTGGGTGCCGCAGTGGTACAAGGCAGCTCATAACATCGCGATGTGGGACAAGTTCGCGCGTCCCGCCGTGAAGCCCGCCTACGATCCGGCCATTCTCGATACGTGGTGGTACGATGCGGAGAAGGCGGCAAAGCTCGGAGGATAAACGGAAGCATAAGCCGATCCGGCCTGCGCCAGGGTGGCGGCGACTCCCCTAAAAGGCAAGTCTATCCCTTGCGATTGCGGGCATCGTTTCATACGCTATCTGATCTGCAAATAGCTGGAAACGATAATGCTTCAGCTCATGCTTGCAAGACACCGAAAATCGTTAAGGGTATATTACCGTCATTTACCATAGTGGAGATATATGGGGCGCATGCCATGATTAGCGGACATAATCCCGCGCCATGCCAAGCGCCTCAGGCCGAAAGGAAGAGGCAAGCGCCCTATCGCACCATGGCAGTGAACGCGTAACCGATGCGCGCCGCGTGACGCCACCCGTGAACGGGCCGTCACGGCCTTGATATTCTGGCGAGCGCGATCCGCCGCAGAGCCGCGAACGAAGTCGCGCCAGCGGAGGTCGTGCTCCAGCAAACAACAGGGAAAGATGACCGCATATATCGTCCGACGCCTGGCCCTGATGGTCCCCACGCTGCTCGGCATCATGCTGATCAGCTTCATCATCATCCAGTTCGCCCCCGGCGGCCCGATCGAGCGCATCATCGCGCAATTGCAGGGCACGAATGTCGATGCCACCGCGCGCATCGGCGGTTCGTCCACCGGCGATTTCTCTAAGATGGCGGCGCCGGGCCAAGATGCGGGCGGCGGCTCCTATCGCGGCGCGCGCGGCCTTGATCCCGAACTCATCAAGAGCCTCGAAAAGCAGTTCGGCTTCGACAAGCCGCCCGTCGAGCGCTTCCTGCACATGATGACGAGTTACCTCACCTTCGACTTCGGCCAGAGCTATTTCCGCGACGTGAGCGTCCTTCAGCTCATCAAGGAAAAACTGCCGGTGTCCATCTCCATCGGCCTGTGGCTGACGCTGCTCACCTATCTGATTTCGATTCCGCTCGGCATCCGCAAGGCCGTGCAGGACGGCTCGCGCTTCGACGTGTGGACGTCGACCGTCGTCATCATCGGCTACGCGATCCCGAGCTTCCTGTTCGCGATCTTCCTCATCGTGCTGTTCGCGGGCGGCTCCTTCCTCGACTGGTTCCCGCTGCGCGGCCTCGTCTCCGACAATTTCTCGCAGCTCTCGTGGCCCGAAAAGATCCTCGATTATTTCTGGCATCTTGCGCTGCCGATCACCGCAATGGTTATCTCGTCTCTCGCGACCATCACCTTCCTCACGAAGAATTCGTTCCTCGACGAAATCAGGAAGCAATATGTGATGACGGCGCGGGCGAAGGGCCTCACCGAGACGCGCGTGCTTTACGGGCATGTGTTCCGCAACGCGATGCTGCTCGTGATTTCGGGCTTCCCGGCGGCGTTCATTTCGGCGTTCTTCACCAACGCGCTCCTGATCGAGACGATCTTCTCGCTCGATGGCCTCGGCCGCCTCTCCTTCGAGAGCGTGCTCAACCGTGATTATGCCGTGGTGTTCGCCACCCTCTACATCTTCTCGGCCATCGGCCTTTTGCTCAACCTGGTGTCGGACCTCGTTTATACATGGGTCGATCCGCGCATCGATTTCGAGACGAGGGAGGTCTAGGCCATGGACATTCGTGTCGAACGCGCGGCGGACGCGCCCGCAGAAACCGCGCCGACGGAAGCCGCCGCTCCCGTGACTGAGAAACGTGGCCTGTTCCACCTGTCGCCGCTGAACCGGCGGCGCTGGAGCATCTTCAAGGCGAACAAGCGAGGCTTCTACAGCTTCATCCTCTTCACGATCCTGTTCTTCGTGACGCTGTTCGCCGAGTTCATCGCGAACGACAAACCCTTTCTCGTGAAATATGACGGCGCGATCTATACGCCCATCTTCAAGATGTACACGGAGAAGCAGTTCGGCGGCGAGTTCGAAACCGAAGCCGATTACCGAGACCCCGAAGTGAAGCGCCTGATCCAGGAAAAGAACGGCTGGATGGTGTGGCCGCTCATCCCGTACAGCTATCGCACGATCAAGCTCGACCTGCCGGTGCCCGCGCCCGCGCCGCCGTCATGGGAAAACTGGCTCGGTACCGACGATCAGGGCCGCGACGTGCTCGCGCGCGTCATCTACGGCTTCCGTATCTCGGTGCTGTTCGGCCTGTTCCTCACCATCTTCTCCGCTCTGATCGGCGTGACGCTCGGCGCGATCCAGGGCTATTTCGGCGGCTGGACCGACCTTTTGATGCAGCGCTTTATCGAGATCATCGGATCGCTGCCAAGACTCTACATCCTTCTGATCCTGTCGGCGATCCTTGCGCCGGGCTTCTGGTGGCTTCTGTTCATCATGCTGCTGTTCGAGTGGACAGCCTTCGTCGGCCCGGTGCGCGCGGAGTTCCTGCGCGGGCGCAATTTCGAATATGTGCGGGCCGCTCGCGCGCTCGGCCTGTCTAACGTGCAGATCATGTTCAAGCATATCTTGCCGAATGCGATGGTTGCGACCGTCACCTTCGCGCCGTTCATCCTCGGCGGCGCAATCACGGCGCTGACGGCGCTCGACTATCTCGGTTTCGGCCTGCCTCCCGGCTCGCCCTCGCTCGGCGAACTCCTTCAGCAGGGCAAGCAGAACCTTCAGGCGCCGTGGCTGGGCCTCACCGCGTTCTTCGTGATCGCGCTGATGCTGAGCCTGCTCGTCTTCGTCGGCGAGGCCGTGCGCGACGCGCTCGACCCGAGGAAGACGATGCGCGTGAACCATATCGCGACGGGGAGCTAGGCCCATGACCGACACGCAAGCGACGCAAGCGGCCCCGGCCGAATCCGCGCCCGCCGAAGCGCCCCTGATCGAGGTGCGCAACCTTGCCGTGAAGTTCAACGGAACCGCGCCGGACGTCTTCGCGGCGCGCGACGTCTCCTTCGACATCAGGAGGGGCGAGACGCTCGCGCTCGTCGGCGAGTCCGGCTCCGGCAAGACGGTCTCGGCGCTTTCGATCCTGCGTCTTCTGCCGGTCGGCGACGCGACGAACCCCATCGGCGAAATCTGGTTCGAGGGGCAGGATCTCCTGAAGGCGAAGGAGGCGGACATCCGCCGCGTGCGCGGCAACCGCATCTCCATCATCTTTCAGGAGCCGATGACGTCGCTCAATCCGCTGCATACGGTCGAGAAGCAGGTCGGCGAGGTGCTGAAGGTCCATAAGGGCATGTCGAATACGGCGGCACGCAAGCGCACGCTCGAACTGCTCACCAAGGTCGGCATCCGCGATCCCGAAAGCCGCCTCGGCGCCTATCCGCATCAGCTTTCCGGCGGCCAGCGGCAGCGCGTGATGATCGCCATGGCGCTTGCAAACGAGCCGGACCTGCTCATCGCCGACGAGCCGACAACCGCGCTCGACGTGACGATTCAGGCGCAGATCCTCGACCTTCTGAAAGACCTTCAGCGCGAACTCGGCATGGCGCTCCTGCTCATCACGCACGACCTCGGCATTGTCCGCAAGATGGCGGACCGCACCTGCGTGATGAAGGACGGCGTGATCGTCGAGCGCGGCCCGGCGGAGGAGGTGTTCACCAATCCGCAGCACGCTTACACGAAACAGCTTCTCGCCGCGCAGCCCAAGGGCGAAGCGCCGCCGCTCGACGAAACCGCGCCCGTCGTGCTGAAAGCCGACGACGTGAAGGTGTGGTTTCCGATCAAGCGCGGCTTCCTGCAAAAGACGGTCGATCACATCAAGGCGGTGAACGGCGTCTCGTTCAAGCTGCGCGCCGGGCAGACGCTCGGCATCGTGGGCGAATCGGGCTCCGGCAAGACCACGCTCGGCCTCGCCATGCTGAGGCTCATATCGAGCGAAGGGCAGATCGTCTATGCGGGCAAGCGCATCGACGGGCTGAAGTCGCGCGAGATGCGCCCGCTTCGGCGCGAGGTGCAGATCGTGTTCCAGGACCCGTTCGGTTCCCTCAGCCCGCGCCTTTCGGTCGGCCAGATCATCGAGGAAGGACTTCTCATCCAGAACCCCGGCATGAGCCGCGAGGAGCGCCGCGCGCGTGTTTCTGCCGCGCTGGATGAAGTCGGCCTCAAGCCCGAGTGGCAGGACCGCTACCCGCACGAGTTTTCCGGCGGCCAGCGCCAGCGCATCTCCATTGCGCGCGCCATGATCCTGGAGCCGCGCTTTCTCATGCTCGACGAGCCGACAAGCGCGCTCGACGTGTCTGTGCAGGCACAGATCGTGGACCTCTTGAGCGGCCTCCAGAAAAAACGCGGCCTTGCCTACCTCTTCATCAGCCACGACCTCAAGGTGATGCGCGCGCTCGCGAGCTACGTCATCGTGATGCGCAACGGCGTGGTGGTAGAGGAAGGGCCGACGCGGGAAATCTTCGAACATCCGAAGAGCGACTACACGAAGGCGCTCATCGCCGCCGCGCTCGATCACCGCACGCTCGCCGTTCAGGCTGCCTAGGAACGGCGAGCGGTGCCGCCCGCTCTACGCGCATGGTCTATCTATCCCGGCCGCCGGCTTTGTGGCATGCGCTGGCGCGACCTCTGACGCGACCCGTTGGACGTTGACGGTTCCCTCCCGCAACCGGTAATGTTCAGAGTGGCCGAACAATAGAACGAACATAACGATTCCCCCGGGAGAAATGATGGCCCGAAGTCCCGTAAGATACGAAACGAAGGACGGCGTCGGTGTCATTACCGTCGACAACCCGCCGCTGAACGTCGTCTCGAACGAAGTGCGCGACGGGCTCATGCTCGCCATCCGCAAGGCAGAGGCGGACCCTGTCGCGAAGGCGGTCGTCCTGATCGGCGAGGGGCGGAATTTCGCCGCAGGCGCGGACATTTACGAGCTGACGCATCCTTACTCGGGCGCCGACATCAACGACATCGGCGCGGCTCTCGAAGATCTGCCGAAACCCGTGGTGGCGGCGCTTCACGGCACTCCCGTTGCGCGCGGTCTCGAAGTCGCGCTCGCCTGTCATTACCGCATCGCCGCGAAGGACGCTTTCCTCGGCCTGCCCGAGGTGAAGGTCGGGCTTCTGCCGGGCGGTGGCGGCACGCAGCGGCTGCCGCGTCTCGTCGGCGCGAAGGCCGCGCTCGACATCGTCATTTCCGGCGACCTCGTCCCGGCGGCGAAGGCGAAGGCGATCGGCCTCGTCGATGAGGTGGTCGACGGCGACATTCTCACCGCCGCCATTGCTTTCGCGAAGTCGAAGTCCGTCCTTGCCAAGCATCCGAAAACCCGCGAATTGAGCGCCAGGATCGCACCGGATCGCGGGTCGCATCTGTTCGAGGAGCGGCGCGACGAACTGCGCCGCCGCCAGCCGTTTCAGCACGCGCAGTTCCGCTGCGTCGATTCCATCGAAAGCGCAGTACACCTGCCGTTCAGCCAAGGCTTGAAGCGCGAGCGCGAGCTTTTCAACGAGGCGCTCGACGACGACCAGAGCAAGGCGCTGATCCACGCGTTCTTCGCCGAACGCGAAGCGGCCAAGATCCCCGGCTTTCGCACCGACGTAGCCCCGCGCGAGATCAGAAGCGTGGCGGTCGTCGGCTCGGGCCACATGGGCGGCGGCATCGCCATGGCGTTCGCCAATGCGGGTTTCCCGGTCATCGTGCTCGACCGCGATCAGGCGGCCTTGTCGCGCGGGCTGTCCGTCGTCGCGAAAAACTATGAAAGCATGGTCCGGCGTGGCCGTCTCGATCAGCCGGGCATGAACAAGCGCCTGAGCGCGATCCGCAGCGTGGTCAATTACAAGGATCTCGCCGACGTCGATCTCGTGGTGGAAGCCGCTTTCGAGGATATCGGCATCAAGGAGCAGGTGTTCCGCGACCTCGACCGCGCCTGCAAGAAGGGCGCGATTTTCGCATCCAACACATCGACCCTCGACATCGACGAAATCGCAGGCTTCACGCGCCGCCCCGGCGACGTGATCGGCATGCATTTCTTCTCGCCCGCCAATGTGCAGCGCCTCGTCGAGGTTGTGCGCGGGAAGCAGACGAACGCCGACGTGCTCGCTACCGCCATGACGGTTGCGAAAAAGATCGGCAAGATCGGCGTCGCGGTCGGCAATTGCGACGGCTTCGCTGGCAACCGCATGCTGGAGAAATATGTCACCGAAGCGATGATCATCCTCGAAGAGGGCGCAACGCCAGCCGAGGTGGACACGGCGCTCACGCGCTGGGGCCTCGCCATGGGGCCGTTCGCCGTCTTCGACCTGACGGGCATCGATGTCAACTGGCACATCCGCCAGCGCCGCCTCAAGCAGGGCAAGCCCTACGGTTCGGCGCTGCTCGACCGCTTCTACGACGCCGGGCGCTTCGGACAGAAGACCGGCAAGGGCTTCTACCGCTACGAGACCGGCAGCCGCGCGCCGCTTCCCGACCCGGAGGCGGACGCCATCATCGAGGCGTATCGCCGGGAAGTCGGCCCGCGCGTGAAATCGGTTTCCGAACAGGAGATCGTGAAGCGCACGATTTATGCGCTCGTGAACGAGGGCGCGAATATCCTCGACGAGGGCGTGGTCTATCGCTCGGGCGACATCGACACGATCTACATCAATGGCTACGGCTTCCCCGCCTGGCGCGGCGGTCCGATGAAATACGCGGAGCTGCGTGGTCTCGCCGAGGTTCTCTCCGATCTCGACATCTTCCATATGCGGTTCGGCGACCGCTGGAAGCCAGCACCGCTTCTGAAATCGCTCGTCACGGCGCGCAAGCCGAAATGGCCGCGCTGACGATGTAGCGGCAAACGCATGTTTTGAGCGGCGCAGATGCCGCTTCGCAACAAATAATAAAGTGGCGGCGCAAGACCGCCTCAACATTGGGGAAGCGTCATGGGTCTGTTCGACCTGACTGGCCGCGTCGCGGTGATCACCGGATCGTCGCGCGGCATCGGCCGTGCCATCGCGCTGGAAGCGGCGCGAGCGGGCGCGAGCGTGGTGGTCTCGTCGCGCAAGCTCGACGCCTGCCAGCGTGTCGTCGATGAAATCCGCGAAAGCGGTGGCCGCGCGACGGCTGTCGCCTGCAATGTCGGCGTGAAGGGCGATCTCGAAACGCTCGTCGCGCATGCGCTTCGCGAATATGGCCGCATCGACGTTCTCATACCCAATGCCGCCATCAACCCCGCCTACGGCCCGTCGTCCGAAGTATCGGATGAGGTGTGGAACAAGGTTCTGACCACGAATCTCACCGCGACCAACTGGCTGTGCCAGCTCGCGCTGCCGGGTATGGCGGAGAACGGCGGCGGCTCGGTAATCCTGCTGTCGTCGATCGTGGCCACCGTCGGCGCGGCCAATATCGGCGTCTATGCGATATCGAAGGCGGCGGAAGCGCAACTCGCGCGCAATCTCGCCGTGGAGTGGGGACCGCGCGGCATCCGCATCAATTCCATCGCGCCCGGCGTGGTGAGAACCGATTTTGCAAAGGCTTTGTACGAAAATCCAAAGGCGGCGGCGACGGTGGCGAACATGACGTGCCTCAAGCGCCTCGGCGAGCCCGAGGACATCGCCGGCGTGGCCGTGTTCCTCGCGTCTGACGCCGCACGCTACATCACGGGCCAGTTCCTCCTCGTGGACGGCGGCGCATCCATCTTTACCCCCATCGGGTGATCATCATGGCAGAACTCATCGACATTCCCGAAGGCCACCGTTTCGACGAGGCGAAACTCCGGCACTACCTCAAGCGGCATCTCGCGGATTTCGTAGGCGATCCGACGATCCAGCAATTCCAGGGCGGGCAGTCGAACCCCACCTTCCTCATCACGACCGCATCGCGAAAGTATGTCTTGCGGAAGCAGCCGCCGGGCAAGCTCCTGCCGTCCGCGCACGCCATCGACCGCGAATATCGCGTGCAGATGGCGCTGAAGGACACGCCCGTGCCGGTCGTCTCGATGCAGCTTTTCTGCGAAGACCCGTCCGTGATCGGCACGCCGTTCTATGTGATGGACTATTACCCCGGCCGCATCTTCGCGGACAACAAGCTGCCGGAACTCGGTCAGAACCAGCGCCGCGAGGTCTACATTGCCTTCGCCGAGACGCTGGCCGCGATCCACGAGGTGGATTTCCGCGCGCTGGGGCTCGCCGATTTCGGGCGCACCGATGGCTACGCAGCGCGCCAACTCAAGCGCTGGACCGAGCAATACGAGGCGTCGAAAACCGGGCCGAACGAGGCGATGGACAATCTCATCGCGTGGCTCGACGCGAACCTGCCTGCGGAGGATGCCCCCGCGCTCACGCATGGCGATTACAGGCTCGACAACGTGATGTTCGAAGTCGATGCGCCGCATGTCATTGCGGTGCTCGACTGGGAGCTTTCGACGCTCGGCAACCCGCTCGCCGACCTGGGGTACGTGTGCATGGCCTACCGGACGCCGAAGGATCTGCCGGTGCTGAAGGGATTGAAGGGCGTCGACCTTGCCGCGCTCGGCATCCCGTCCGAGGAAGAAATCGTCGCGGCCTATTGCCGCCGGGCGGGCCGCGACCGCGTGCCGGATCTCAGCTTCTTCATCGCGCTGTCGTTCTTCCGCTTCGCCGCCATCGCGCAGGGCGTCTATGCACGCTTCCTGCAGGGCAACGCCGCCGACAAGCGCGCGCCGCTCGCCGAGCAGGCCGCGCAAGTGCTCGCGCAGGAGGGCTGGAAGATCGCGGCGAACGCGGGGAACTGAACGCCGCATCGAAACAATAGTAACGGTAACGGGGAAACGACCAAGGGGCGACACGTGGCGGACATATTGCAGCTTTCTCCCGAGGCCGCCGAATACAAGGCGCGGCTCGAACGCTTCATGGACGAGCATGTGTATCCGAGCGAGGCGGCGCTGTTCGAGACGGCGGACACGCAGGAAGACCGCTGGGAGCCGCTTGCGCTCATGGAGGAACTGAAGGCGAAGGCGCGCGCGGAGGGGCTCTGGAACCTGTTCCTGCCGGACAGCGAGCTTGGCGCGGGCCTCTCGAACCTCGACTACGCGCCGCTCGCGGAAATCATGGGCCGCTCGCACTGGGGGCCGGAAATCTTCAATTGCAACGCGCCCGACACCGGCAACATGGAAGTGCTGGTTCGCTATGGCACGGAAGAACAGAAAAAGCGCTGGCTGAAGCCGCTGCTCGACGGCAAGATCCGCTCGGGCTTTGCGATGACGGAGCCGAAAGTGGCGTCGTCGGATGCGACCAACATCGCGATTTCCATCGTGAAGGATGGCGGCGACTACGTCATCAATGGCCGCAAATGGTGGACGTCCGGCGCGGGCGACAAGCGCTGCAAGATCCTCATCCTGATGGGCAAGACCGACCCGGACAATCCAGACCGCCACCGCCAGCAGTCCATGATCCTCGTCCCGATGGATACGCCGGGCGTGAAGAAGGAGCGCATGCTGCCGGTATTCGGCTATCTCGACGCGCCGCACGGCCACGGGCAACTCTCCTTTCACGACGTGCGCGTGCCGCAGGAGAACGTGATCCTCGGCGAGGGACGCGGCTTCGAGATCGCGCAGGGCCGCCTCGGTCCGGGCCGCATCCACCATTGCATGCGCACCATCGGGCGGGCGGAGCGCGCGCTCGAAAAGATGTGCCGCAGGCTCGATGCGCGCGTCGCGTTCGGCAAGCGCATCTCGGACCAGACCGTGTGGATGGAACGCATCGCGGAAAGCCGCATGATGATCGACCAGGCGCGGCTCCTCACGCTCAAGGCCGCGTATATGATGGACACGGTCGGCAACAAGGCCGCGCAGGCGGAAATCGCGATGATCAAGGTCGTCGCGCCGAACATGGCGTGCAAGGTGATCGACTGGGCGATCCAGGCGCATGGCGGCGCGGGCGTATGCGACGATTTCGGGCTTCCTTACGATTACGCGACGATCCGCACGCTTCGCATCGCGGACGGCCCGGACGAGGTGCACCGCAACCACGTCGCGAAGATCGAGCTTCGGAAATATCGCGATCCGGGCGTCGAGCGGCATCGGAAGCAGTCGGGGGATTGACTGTAATCGCGGGGCTTAGAGGTAGAATCGCTTCACGAGCGCCGAAAGATCGCCCTTCGCGGCCTCACCCGCCTCGATGCGGTTGAGGATTTCGCGCGGGCTGAGCCAGAATGACTCTACGAAATCGTCCCGGTTGTAGTCCGGCGTCTCGTCGCCGCGTATCTCGTAGACCTTCATGAACTGGCGCGGGCGAACGCCGCCCGGCGCCGGCGTGAGGTAGGCAAGAAGCCTCCATGGCACTTCTGCAATATCGATCCTGAGTTCTTCGAGCGTCTCGCGGGCGAAGGCTTCATCGTAGGTTTCGCCGCTTTCGACGTGGCCGCCGACGCTCATGTCCAGCGCGAGCGGAAAGATGCGCTTGTGCGCCGTTCTCCGCGGAGTCCAGATCTCTCCGTTGCCGTTGACCAAGAAAGCGTTGATCACCCGAAAATTATGCAGATTTTCCGCATAGATTTCGGAACGCGGCCTGCTTGCGACGACGATGTCATTTTCGTCGACGAGGTCGAGGATCTCATCCGTTTGCATACGGATCGTTTAGCAGAGGGCGACCCGTTTCTCAAGACATACTTATCCAGTTCTTGATGGGCTTCCCGTTTCATTGCACGGGCGGAACAATCGTATTGCACGGCAGGTTGAATGTGCGGGAGACACATGAAACCGATGCAAGATCGAGTCGAGCCGCCCTTCTGGATGAAGGGCAATTTTGCCCCGGTGACGGAAGAAATCACCGCATTCGACCTTCCGGTCGACGGCGCCATACCGCCGGAGCTTTCCGGCCTCTACGTCCGAAACGGCGCAAACCCGCGTCACGGCCAGTCGAGCCACTGGTTCTTAGGCGACGGCATGCTCCACGGCATCGCGATCGAGGGCGGCAAGGCACAGTGGTATCGCAACCGCTATGTGCGCACGCCGATCTACGAAGGCGCGCCGCGCACTTTGCTTTCCGGCCTCGACATTCGCTATGCACTCTCCAACACGAGCGTGGTCGCCCATGCGAACCGCATCATGGCGCTCGTCGAAAACGCGCTGCCGATGGAGATTTCGCGGGAGCTTGAGACGCGCGGCTTCAATGATTTCGGCGGGCGCCTCGCGACGTCCTGCACCGCGCACCCGAAGATCTGCCCGGTTACGGGCGAGATGCATTTCTTCGGCTATCGCGTGATTCCGCCCTACCTCACCTATCACGTGGCGGATGCTGCGGGCGCGCTCGTCCGCAGCGTCGAAATCCCGGTCAAGGCCGCGACCATGATTCATGATTTCGCGCTGACGGCGCGTCACGCGATCTTCATGGACCTGCCAGTGGTGTTCGACATGCCGACGGCCATGACTGGCAGCACGATGCCGTTTCACTGGAGCGAGAGCCATGGCGCGAGGCTCGGCGTGCTTCCGCGCGGGAGTGGCGCGGATGCGCTGCGTTGGATCGATATCGAGCCGTGTTATGTCTATCACGTCGCGAACGCCTTCGAGGAGGCGAACGGCGCCATCGTTCTCGACGTGGCTCGCTATGACGAACATTGGCGCGGCGGCCCCAAGCGCAATGCCTTCGACACTGCCGCGCTTACGCGCTGGCGTATTCCGCCGGGAGCGACGCGCGCCGAGGAAACGCGCCTCGACGATCGCAGCATCGAGTTCCCCCGCATCGACGATCGCCGCACGGGCCTTGCGCATGGCATCGTCTATGCGCTCGCGACCGAAGGGAGCCTCGCCGATGGCGTCTTCACCGAACTTCTGAAATACGACCTGAAAAGCGGCCGCGCAGACCGGCGCCCCTTCGACGGCGAACTTCCGAGCGAGTTCACGATGGTTTCCCCAGCAGAGGCAGCGGGGGAGGACGAAGGCTGGCTCATGGGCTATGTTTACGACCGTGCGAGCGCCAGGAGCGATCTCGTCATCCTCGATGCGGGCGACATCGGGGGCAAACCCGTCGCGCGCGTTCGCCTCCCCGTTCGCGTGCCGCAGGGCTTTCACGGCACATGGATCGCATCGGAGCCGCGGAAGCGCGACACCGCCGCCTTTCCTTGGAGCTGGATCGGATCAAATTGAGCCAACCTGATCGGTGAGGCGAGTTTGCTCTCTGGAATCATTCGCAGTTCCGCCTTGAAAACGCCCAGCCCTTGAGCAATGGTCGCGCCGGGTTAAAGGTTCGGAGACGCGATTTGCATAAGTGATGGGCATCGAATACCCGCGCATAAGCTTTTGAGAACGCGGGAGGCTGCCATTGTTTGCCTTAGGGTCGAGGCGCGAATCGCTCCATTGTGCGCAGGTGGGGATGCCACCAGAGCGCGAGGGCAGCCATGACTTTCAGATATTATTTTGCAGTCGCCGCATTTGTTGCAATCCTGCCTGCATCGGGCCACGCCGCGCAGAACTGCGACGCAAGGGCCTTCAGTCAACAGATCGATCAGACCGCGCAGGCACTCCGTACGCTTAACCGCGACAGCGAGGTGCGTTTCCAGGATCGCTTGATCGCCATCGCAAAAGCGAAGGGCTGGAGCGAAAGCGAGCGGGCAGATCATGCCGCGGCCGCGATGGACGATACCAAGCTCGAATCCTTCAATTCGGACATCGAGGATCTGGTCGGGCGCCTTGATTCGCTCAACGCCACGCCGAAGAACGAAATCTCCTGCGACCGGCTCAACGAACTCAAATCGATCAACGACAAGCTCATCGGCGTGATGAGGCAGAAGGCCGGCTTCATCCTCGCGCAGCTCGAAGCCGAGGCGGGAAAACCGGCGCCGAACCCCTACAAGATTGCGGGAGCCGGCGGAAAGAGCGATGCTCTGCCGAAGGCAGACGCCTTGCCGCAAACCAATTCAGCGACTCCGATCGCCCCCGACCCTGTGCAAACGGCGGAAGCCGCGCGCGAAAATTCGCCGGTGGCGCCCGATACGTCTCCCACGGATGTGCCGTGGTCGGCTAACGTTTCGCAGGCGTTGCGCAATCCGCAGCCTTTACCGCAGACACGTCCTGCCGCCGCGAATGCGACGACCGTCGCGCCGCATCCAAATGCGCCGCTGTCGCTGAAGCCAACGCCAAAGCAGGAGGAGAAGGTCGCGGCGCTGACGCCGCCTCGCGATACGCTTCCACCCGTGACGGTCACGTCCCCGCCGCCGTCATACGCGCCTCCTGCATATTCGCCGCCCCCGTCCGTTCCCGTTTACTCGGTGCAGGAAATTCGCGATGCGGGACGGGGCGTGTTCGGCTCGGTCACCGCCGAGCTTGCCGCGGTCATGAACTACGCGTTCCAGAAGTTCGGCCAGCCGAACGCCTATATCGTGGGAGATGAGGGCGGCGGCGCTTTCCTCGCGGGGCTGCGCTACGGCGATGGCAAGCTCTATTCGCGGGTGAACGGGGTTGAAAGCGGCCCGACGAAAATCTTCTGGCAGGGCCCGTCGCTCGGCGCCGATATCGGCGCGACGGGATCGCGCGCGCTTTTTCTCGTCTACAATCTGGACAGTGCGCACACTCTCTACAGACGCTTCCCGGGGCTCGACGGTTCGGCGTATGTCGCGGGCGGCGTCGGGCTGACGGTCTACAAGAACGGCGACACGCTCATCGTGCCGATCCGCACCGGGCTTGGCCTTCGGATCGGCGCCAGCGTCGCCTATCTCAAGTTCACGGAGCGTGCGAGCCTGAACCCGTTCTGACATCGCGGCGAACGCGCGATACAATCAGAGATAAGTTCCGCATTTACGATCGAGCACAGCGCCGGTTATCCAGATCGGCGCTGTTTGTTTTTTGTACCGAACCAATCCAGGTCCGCCGAGTTCACACCAGATGCTTGTAAAGTCCGACGACGCCTCCCAGCCCCACCAGGCGGCCCGATTTCCCTTGTCGACCCCGGAATTTGTCACCCTCATCGCGCTGCTGACCGCGCTGACGGCGCTTTCCATCGACATCATGTTGCCTGCGCTCCCGAAGATCGCCAGCGCGCTGGGCGCGACGACGGAGAACGAGCGCCAGCTCGTGCTGAGCGTCTATTTCGCGGGCTTCGCAGCCGGACAATTCCTTTTCGGGCCGCTCTCGGATTCCTACGGGCGGCGCAATCCGCTGTTGTTCGGCCTCGCGCTCTACACAATCGGAACGGTGCTCGCAATCACGGCTACGTCCTTTGCGATGCTGCTTTTCGCGCGTGCCTTTCAGGGGTTCGGCGCGGCTGCTCCGCGTATCGTGGCCATCGCCGTGGTGCGCGACCGCTTCGCCGGGCGCGAGATGGCGCGCATCATGTCATTCGTGACAATGGTGTTCGTGATCGTTCCGATCCTCGCGCCCACGCTTGGCGAAGCCATCGTCCGGTTTTCGGATTGGCACATCATATTCTGGGTTCTGCTGGCGATGGGGCTTGTCGCGACGCTCTGGTCCGGTTTCCGGCTGCCGGAGACGTTCCATCAGAACGACCGTCTGCCCTTCAACGCCCGCACCATCTGGAGGGCGTGCACGGCGGTTGCGACCACGAGACAGACCGCCGGTTACTCGGTTGCGCTCGGTTTTTCGTTCGGCCTGCTGTTCTCCTACATCATCACGTCGCAGCAGATCTTCGTCGACGTTTACGGGCTGGGCGCGGACTTTCCGATCGCCTTCGGCCTCATCGCGGCGTTCCTGGCGGCCGCTTCGATCCTCAATGCGAAACTCGTGCGCCGCGTGGGCATGCGCGGCGTGTCCCACCGCGCGATCATCGGCGGGTTGGCCGTTTGCGGGGTGATGGCGGCCTTCGGCTTTCCCGACAAGCCGCCGCTCTGGGCGTTCGGCATCTTCATGTCGGCGGTATTTCTCTGCTTCGGCCTCATGTCGGCGAATTTCAATTCGCTCGCCATGGAACCGATGGGCCACATCGCGGGCACCGCTTCTTCGCTCATCGGTTTCTACACCACGGTCGCGGCGACGGCGCTCGGCACGATCGTGGGGCATTCCTTCGACGGTTCGGTTCGCCCGCTCTGCATCGGCATCACCCTGCAATTCGCGGCCGTGCTCGTCACCGTGCTGGTTACGGAGCGCGGGCGCCTCATGAAGCATTGCGATGCGCCCGACGTGAAAGTGAAGGCGGCATAAAGGCATCGGCATTTTAGGTGAATGTCACAATGTCGTCATTTCGCCTAAAATCGCATTTGAAAGAGCAATTGTAATCGTCTATACCGAGGCTGCATTACATATCCGTCACCCGCCAGCGAGAGTTCGCCCGCGGGTGCGTTTTGTGTTGGAACATGCCCACAGCGTCGGCATTGAAGGAAACAGGACCGAGACAGTTCGTTTGAGGGCGCGAGCGACGCGCCGATGACAGATAAACCGGACCTCCCCAGAACCGAGCGAAACGCGAAAGCCTCCTATGTTCGAATCCCTATCCGACCGCCTTTCCGGCATCTTCGACAAGCTCACCCGACGCGGCGCGCTGACCGACAGCGATGTTTCGGAAGCGATGCGCGAAGTGCGCCGGGCGCTGATCGAGGCCGACGTGGCGCTGGACGTGGTGAAAAGCTTCACTGACCGCGTCAAGGAAAAGGCCGTCGGTCAGGAAGTCGTCCGCTCGGTGACGCCCGGCCAGATGGTCGTCAAGATCGTCCACGACGAACTCGTGAAGACGCTCGGCGCGGAAGCCGACCCCATCGACCTCCAGTCCGTCCCGCCCGTGCCGATCATGATGGTCGGCCTGCAAGGCTCCGGTAAAACCACCACCACCGCCAAGATTGCGAAGCGCCTCACCGACCGCGACAAGCGCAAGGTTCTGATGGCCTCGCTCGACACCCGCCGCCCCGCCGCGCAAGAGCAGCTCGAAGTCCTTGGCAAGCAGACGGGCGTCGATACGCTCCCCATCATCAAGGGCCAGACGCCGCAGCAGATCGCGACGCGCGCCATGCAGGCGGCGAAGCTCGGCGGCTATGACGTCGTCATTCTCGACACCGCCGGCCGTCTCCATATCGACGACGAGCTGATGCGCGAAACCGAGCAGGTGCGCGACATCGCGCAACCGCACGAAACGCTGCTCGTCGCCGACAGCCTCACCGGTCAGGACGCGGTCAACCTCGCGCGCACCTTCGACCAGCGCATCGGCATCACGGGCATCGTGCTGACCCGCATCGACGGTGACGGACGCGGCGGCGCCGCGCTCTCCATGCGCGCCGTCACCGGCAAGCCGATCAAGCTGCTTGGCACGGGCGAAAAGCTCGACGGCCTCGAAGACTTCCACCCTGAGCGCGTCGCGGGCCGCATCCTCGGCA
Source organism: Rhodomicrobium sp. (assembly GCF_047605405.1). Classification (NCBI taxonomy): domain Bacteria; kingdom Pseudomonadati; phylum Pseudomonadota; class Alphaproteobacteria; order Hyphomicrobiales; family Hyphomicrobiaceae; genus Rhodomicrobium; species Rhodomicrobium sp. Next base: position 16,702 of record NZ_JASGFR010000028.1, read on the forward strand.
TGGGCGACGTGGTGAGCCTCGTCGAGCGCGCGGCCGAGACCATCGATCAGGAAAAAGCGCAGGCCATGGCGAAGAAGCTCGCCAAGGGCCAGTTCGACCTGCAAGACCTCTCCGACCAGTTCCGCCAGATGCAGAAGATCGGCGGCATGTCGGGCGTGCTTGGCATGCTGCCCGGCATCGGCAAGATGAAAAAGCAGCTCGAAGCCGCCAATCTCGACGAAAAACTGCTCAAAAGGCAGACCGCAATCATCTCCTCCATGACGCCACAGGAGCGCCGCAACCCGAAAATCCTGCAAGCGAGCCGCAAGCGCCGCATCGCAGCCGGGTCCGGCACCACCGTGCAGGAGGTGAACCAGCTTCTCAAGATGCACCGGCAGATGGCCGACATGATGAAGGTCGTCGGCAAGGGCAAGGGCGGACTTGCGAAGCTGTTCGGCATCGGTGGAAAGATGCCGGAACCCACGCCCGAAATGATTGAAGCAGCGAAGGCGGGCAAGATGCAGCTCCCGCCGGGCATGAAGCTGCCGGGAATTCTCGGAGGCGGAGGCGGCGGTTTGCCGGGCCTTCCGGGCATGCCGGGCAGCGGACGCTTCGGCGGCCTTCCCGGCCTGCCAGGGAAAAAGAAATGAGAGCGCTAAGAGTGCTGTCAACCGCGCGGGCGAGGCTCGTGCAGAACAGAATTTTCGCAAGATCAGAGACCGAACAGTTAACGGAGACGAACATGCCCCTGAAGATCAGACTGTCCCGCGGCGGCGCGAAGAAGCGTCCGTACTACCGCATCGTCGTCGCAGAGGCGACCGCCCCGCGCGATGGCCGCTTCATCGAGAAGCTCGGCACCTATAATCCGCTGCTTCCGAAGGACCATAACGACCGCGTGACGCTTGTCGAAGACCGCGTGAAGCATTGGCTCTCGGTCGGTGCGCAGCCGACGGATCGTGTGCTTCGCTTCCTCGACGCGCGCGGCCTCGCGAAGCGCCCGGAGCGCAACAACCCGCAGAAGGGCGAGCCGGGCACCAAGGCCGTCGAGCGTGCCGAAGAGCGTCGCAAAAAGGCCGAAGAGACGAGCGAAGCCGCGTAAGCCGCTCGCTTCTTTACGCCCGCGTCATGCGGGATGTAGACTTATCGGAGCGCCTGCCGCATTCGCGGAGGCGCTCCGCTTGTTATAGGAGCCGCGATGGACGGGCTGACCTTTTTCGGTCTCTTGGCGGTGTCGCTGATGCTGCTCTTCTATGCGCTCGAAGAGAGAAGCCCGTGGTTCATCCTTGCCTTTGCGGGATCGTGCCTCCTCGCCAGCGCTTACGGTTTCCTGCAAGGCGCGTGGCCGTTCGGGCTTGTTGAGGCGATCTGGTCGGTCGTCGCGCTGGCTCGCTTCCGCAGCCGCCTTGGCGTCAAAAGGCAAAGCGCATGACAGATGACAAGGTTCTGCTCGGCCGTATCGGGGGCGCGCATGGCTTGCGCGGCGAGGTAAAAATCGCAACCTTTACCGCCGCGCCGGAAGACATCACGGCCTACGGACCGCTTTCGAGCGCTGACGGCACACGGGTGTTCGTAATCTCCGGCATACGCGCCGTATCGGCGGGTTCCGTGATCGCGCGGCTGAAGGGCGTGGCCGACCGCACGCAGGCCGAGGCGCTCAACGGCATCGAGCTTTACGTCCCCCGCGACGCGCTCCCGCCGCCCGACGACGAGGACGAGTTTTATTATTCGGACCTTATCGGACTTTCCGCCGTTTCGCCGGAAGGCGACGTCGTCGGCAAGGTCGTCGGCGTGCATAATTTCGGCGCGGGCGATCTCATCGAAGTGCGTTTCGACGGCGATCGCCAGCCGGTGCTGATCCCGTTCGACAACGCGCACGTGCCGCGTGTCGATCTCGGCGGTGGGCGCGTGACGGTGGTCCGGCCTTCCTATGAGGGCGGGGAAGAGGACGGGCGCGCTGCGAAGAAAAACAACGCCGACGAAGAGAGCGGAACGGGCTGATGACCGTCCTCGGCCTTATATCCGACACGCACGGCCTGCTTCGCCCCGAAGCTGCGGCGGCGCTGGCGGGCGTGGACGCGATCCTTCACGCGGGCGATGTCGGCGCGCCGGACGTGCTCGCGGCGCTGCGCGGCATCGCGCCGGTGTTCGCGGTCCGCGGCAATGTCGACGGTTGCGAACTGGCATCGCTGCCGCTCGATACGATTGCGAGCCTCGACGGCGTCGATATTTACGTGGTGCACATCTTGCGCGATATCGCGATCGATCCGGCGGCAGCGGGCATGTCGGTGGTGGTCCATGGGCATACGCACAAGCCGCTGATCGAGGAGAAGGAAGGCGTGCTTTATGTGAACCCCGGCAGCGCCGGACCGCGCCGCTTTGCGCTGCCCGTGTCGGTAGGATTTCTGCGGCTGGCGCGCGGGCAAAAACCCGAAGCCCGGCTCAAGATGCTGGATGTTTGAAATGGTGTGGCATGCCAGCGTTCTGACTCTTTTTCCCGAAATGTTTCCCGGTCCGCTCGGTCTGAGCCTGTCCGGGCGCGGTCTTGCAGATGGGCTGTGGAGGCTCTCGACGCGCAACATCCGCGACTTCGCGACCGACAGGCACCGTTCGGTCGATGACACGCCGGCGGGCGGCGGCGCGGGCATGGTGCTTCGCGCGGATGTGGCGGCGGCGGCCATCGACGCGGCCAGCGCCGACGCGCCGGACCTGCCGCGCATCTATCTCTCGCCACGCGGCACACCGCTGACGCAAGCCCGCGCACGCGCTCTTGCCGCGGGACCGGGCGTGCTGTTGTTCTGCGGGCGTTTCGAGGGGCTGGACCAGCGCGCCATCGAGGCGCGCCAGCTCGAAGAAATCTCCATCGGCGACTACGTCCTGTCGGGCGGGGAGCTTGCGGCGATGGTGCTTCTCGATGCGTGCGTGCGACTGCTGCCGGGAGTCATTGGCGCGGAGGCGTCACTCGGGGAGGAAAGCCATGAAAACGGCCTCCTCGAATATCCGCATTACACGCGGCCGCGGACGTTTGAGGGACACGAAATTCCCGAAGTTTTGCTGTCCGGCGATCACGCCCGCATCGCACGCTGGCGCCGCGAGCAGTCGGAAGCCCTGACGCGTGAGCGGCGTCCTGACCTCGCCGCGCGGCTCAAGCGCGATGAATGAGCGGCGGCATCCCGCCACTTCACACCGGATCACTGCACCTGCGCCACGAGCGGGAACCGCGTGGGATGGCCGGATCTCATCATCGATTTCACGCCTGAACGGGGATCGACGAAAACCTGCGTCTGGCCGAGCCGTCCCGCCGCGCCCGGCATGCCGCCGTGGCAGCGCGTGAGCGGCACTCTCACCCGGAATGCCTGAGCCCATATGCGCTGCACCGCGATCTCGCCCGTATCGGTCTTGAGGACGTAGGTTTCGGGCTTGCGCAGATAGCACCAGCCCGCGAAAGCATTTCCGAGCGGAGCCGTGATGTCGAAATAATCGGCGATATTGGCTTCGAAGGATTCAGGCGTGGGAGCGTGCGTCCTCGGCAGCCAGACATAAAGGAATATAAGCGATCCGTCGGCCTGCGCCTGCGGAAGTTGAATTTTCTCAAGATCTGGTATATTCAGAGACGAAAATCGCAATGCGACCGCATCGAGCTTGTCATGGAAAAAATCGTCCGCTTCAGCCGAGTACGATCTTTGAGGCAGTGCAATTAAAAATGCGACGATAACAATAACAAGCCTCATAATCTCCCCTTCCGTATCGAAGCCGGCGAGATTGAATTGCCCCTACTCTTGATTGTAGCTAATTTCTGCGCGGCAGCCAATCGAAATGGAACCCCGCGCCACGATTTCGCCACGCGGGCGACAGGGCCCGCGCTCCAAGGTGCGAACCGCCGGGCAGCATGCGGAAACGTCTGGGCGAGCTATCCACGCGGCGATCCCGCCAGCAACGCAAGCAAAAGCCCCCTCTCCCGCGCGCCGATGTCCTGAAGTTTCGAGCGCAAGGTGGCGCAGAGCGGATCAAGATGGTTTGCGCCTTCCCCGTATTCTTCCGGCTCACCGGAATGCCTTGCACGCCGATGCTCGTAAAACAGACAAAGCCAAAGCTCTGTCGCTGTCCCGTCCCACGAGCCGGTCGCTCGCGCCGCGCTCGCTTTCATGTTCGCAAAATCGGGCAGGTCGATACCGATCTCTGAAGCGGCCGCGTAGCCGTTAATCAGGTGCGCGAACTCGATGGAATCGTTCCAGACAAACGGCTTCGGTATCGCGGTAAAATCGCCCTTTTGTACCAGCCGAATCCATTCGGAAGTAAGAAGCATGACGTCCTCTGAAAATGACGAGTTTAGCCGAAAAACGTTGCTGGACGCACAGACTCGCTAGCGCCCGTACTTCTCCCAATGCGGGCCGAACAACTCCGCCTCGGTTGGGCGCCTTTCAGGGATCGGCGTCACGAGATGCGTGATGTTCAGGAAGTGCTTGTAATTGAGATTTTCGGAGATCGAATTCTTCTGCCAGCTCCCGCAGCCCATGCTGAGCGTGAACGGCAGCCCGGAATCGAACGAGCCCCCATGCGCGAAGGTGTGCGCGAAGTTCACGAGCACGCGCACCACGTCGAGGTCGGCGGCGAGTTCGCGCGCGCGGTCCATGTTCGCGGTGTGGATGCCGAGCGAGTGGCCGCGTCCCTGATGATCGAGAATGCGACGCACGATATCCTTCGCGTCCGCGAAATCGCGCGCGCGATAGACCGTCAGCACCAGCGAGAGCTTCTCGCTCGACAACGGAAAATCGGGACCGATGCTGGTTTCCTCAACGAGAAAAAACCGCGCGGCGTCCGCATCGCGAGGCAGGCCGAACGCCCGCGCCAGCACGCCTGCATCCTTCGCGATGAGATGGCGGTTGAGCTTGTCGCCCTGCCATAGCGCGGTTTCGATATCGGCTTTTTTCTCCGGCGCGCAGAGATACGCTCCCGCCCGCTCCAGCGCCGCGATCGCGCGCTCGTAGACCGCATCGACGATCACAACCGCGTTTTCCGACGAGCAGGACGTGGAATTGTCGAAGATTTTCGATTGCGCGATCTTCGCCGCCGCCGCGTCGAGATCGGCCGTCTCGTCCACGATCACCGGCACGTTGCCGGTGCCGACGCCGATGGCGGGCGTCCCGCTCATGTAGCCGCGCCGCACATTGTCCTGCGAGCCGGTGATGACGACGAGGTCGACCGCCTCCATCATCGCTTGCGTGAGATGCTTGGTGACGGGCTGCGGCAAGACCTGAAGCAGATCTTCCGGCAGGCCGATGCGCGCGAGCCCCTCTCGCATGAGAGCCACGGCGCGCGCGGTCGTGGTGTAGCCGAGCGGCGACGGCGCAACGATCATGGCATTGCGGCCCTTGATCGCCATCATTCCCTTGTTGGCCGCCGTCGCGCCCGGATTGGTGGAGGGGGTCACGGCGCCGACGATGCCAACCGGCTTCGCATATTTGACGATGCCCAGCGCCGGGTCTTCTTCGATCACGCCGACCGACTTCACGCGCAGGAGATCGCGCAATGTGCCAAAGGTCTTGCGCTGCTTCTTGTCGATCTTGTCGGGCACGTTGCCAAGGCCCGTGTCGGCGACGGCGATGCGGGCGAGTTCTTCCGCGTGCTCGGGCTTGTAGATCGCCCAGGCCATGGCGCGGACGGCTTCGTCGACGCGCGTCTGATCGCTCCCCGCGAACGCGGCCTGCGCGATACGGGCGCGCTCCATCAGCACCGCGACAACCTTCCGGCTTTCCGTATTCGTTGCCTCGGCATCGCCCGCTGACATTCCATCCTCCGATTGCCGCTGTTTCCGCCTGGAGTTGTACAGGGGCGCGGGCCATTTGAGGAAGGTGTTTTCGCGGGGCGGGTCTTGTCCGAAAGGCGGACATTGCGCGGTGCGAACGCGGTCGACGGCATGGCGCGGTCCGGCGATCCGGATTTGCCTGCAAGACCAGCGCAGAATCCGGTTTCGAGGTTGCCGATGTATCCGGTTTGGCAGACACTGCGCCGCGTCCGGGAATCCGAAAGGCAAACCGGAGAAGACGAGCGGCTGACTTCACACATCACACACGCGCCCGTTGCGTTTGCATGCGCGCGACTTGCGGAACCCGACAGATGAAGAATGCCATGATCACCCTCAATGCGGGGTCTTCGTCGCTGAAATTCGCGCTTTTCGATATTCAAGACGATGGCATCGCGGAGACGTTCCGCGGGCAGGTCGAGGGCCTGCACACCGACGCGGCGGAGTTTTCCGTCAAGGCCGCGCCGGGTTCGGACATGCCATCCTTCGCGCCAAGGCCGACGGTTTCCGCGTCACATGTGGCAGCGCTCCACGAAGTGCTCGATTTCGTTCACCACCACGGCGGCGAGCGGAAGATCGTCGGCGTCGGCCACCGCATCGTGCATGGCGGCACAAAGTTCACGAAGCCCCTGCGCGTGGACGAAGACGCTCTGCTGGAGCTTCGCACACTCATTCCGCTGGCTCCGCTGCATCAGACGCACAACATCCGCTGCATCCTCGCCGCGCGAAAGGTGTTCCCCGCAGCCGTTCAGGTCGCCTGTTTCGATACCGCCTTTCACCGCTCGCACACTTGGGAAAACGACACCTTCGGCTTGCCGCCCGAATATTACGACGCGGGCGTGCGCCGCTACGGCTTTCACGGTCTTTCCTACGAGCACCTCGTGGACGAGCTTCGCGGCTTCGCGTCCGAAATCGCCGAGGGGCGCGTGATCATGGCCCATCTCGGCAACGGCGCCTCCATGTGCGCGATGAAGGAAGGGCGCAGCGTCAGTTCGACCATGAGCTTCACGCCGCTGGACGGCCTTGCCATGGGAACGCGCTGCGGGCAGATCGACGCCGGTGTCGTCCTGCATCTTCTGACCGAGCGCCGCATGAGCGTCGACGCCGTGACGCAGCTTCTTCATCGCGGCTCGGGCCTGAAGGGCATGTCGGGCTTCTCGCATGACGTGCGCGATCTTGAAAAGGCGGACACGCCCGGCTCGCGCGCGGCGCTGACCTATTTCGTCCATCGCGCCCGCTACGAAATAGGCGCGCTCACCGCCCTCCTCGGGGGACTGGACGTGCTCGTTTTCTCAGGCGGCATCGGCGAGCATGCCGCCGACCTTCGCGCGCGGATCTGCGCCGATTTCGACTGGCTCGGCCTTTCCCTCGACGCGCAGCGCAACGCGCGACACGAACGGCTCCTCAGTGCGGATACGTCGCGCGTGAAGATCTTCGTCGTGGCGGCGAATGAGGAAAAAACCATTGCCCAACATACGCTTTCGTTTCTCCCGCCCCGGCAGGAAAGCCGTTATTCCGCACCATGAGCAATCGATATCGGCGAAAGATGCTGACGCCATCACCGAATTACCGATCTCCGGCGAGCCGGAACGATCGAAATCCGTTCACACGTTGCAAACGATGCGCGATCAGAGGCCAGGCACTTCCGGCATGATCGTCACGCGCGCCCCGCGATCACCGCATCGTGCCGCAAACCGGACGCATCGATCCGCTTCCGCGTCACATCAGGCTCCTATTCACGCAGGCTGATCTAGTCCTGCGTGAGACGGTAGCCAAGGAAGCGTTGCGAGTCGATCGGGTCTGAGCCCAACCGCTGACGCAACCGCTTGCGCAACTTGCTGATGTGACTCTCGATGACGTTCTCGTCGATACCATCATCGAACAATCCATAGACGAAATTGAAGATTTGCGACTTCGTCACGCGGCGTCCCTTGTTCGCCATGAGATATTCGAGGATGCGGCGTTCGCGGCGCGGAAGCGGAAGCGGCTCGCCATCGATCTCAGGATCGCGGCCATCCGAGAAGACGCGGATACGGCCGGAAAGCGGCTGGTTCTGCGCCTCCTGCTGCGAGCGGCGGCTGATGGCGCGGATGCGGGCAAGTATTTCGCGAACATGCACGGGCTTGCGCACAACGTCGTCCACACCGGCGGCGAACAGGTCGAGCGTGTCGTTCAGGGATTTCGTTTCATTCATGGCGATTACCGCCGCCCCGGACCGCGACTTGATCTTGATCGGCACTTCCTCGCGATTTTGAAAGTCACCGAGCAGAAAGGCTTCGACCGCGTCGATATCCGGCTCCGGAGCGGTATTCACCCACTGCCGGAAATCATGCGGTGCAAGCCCCGTTGCGGAAACCCCCTCCCGGCAGAACCAGGCGGCATATCCATTCAACACCGTTTCGCGTTCGTCGACGATGACAATCATGGCTTTTCCGTTTCAAAACAACTAAGTTTCGATTAACCACTTAAACGCAACCTGTGGCTGTATCAATCTCTGATTGTCGTGCTGGGATACGCGCAACCCGTTAAATCGCAGAGCGTTGCAAGAATGCCTCGCTTCAACCTGGAGTAGGTTTAGCGTAATCTTCGGGCCAAGCTCAAACGGGGGCTATTGGCGCGCCGCAGCCATTAAGACGTAAGCCGTTCAAATGACGGGAGATCCGGCTCAGAGGGCAGGCGAGCTGCGGGAGCGCGCTGGCACGGAATGCCTCGCGCATGCTCAGTAGGAGATACTTGGGAAGTGTCTGGGTTGAATGCGCCGGCAGTCTGGGCGGCGCGGGAGGAATCCGCGGCATCCTCGCCCGAAGCGGGTTGCGGCGGTATTCCTGTATGGAAGCTTCAGCGCGACTCGGTCGTGAAATAGGAGGAAAGCTCACCGAACAGTTTGGCGGTGCGATCCGAAGCATAGGGAGCGGCAGGCGAATCGGAGCGCTGCGCCTGAGATTCGAGTTCCTCGTTCAGGGCGTCGGCCATGCGATCCTCGATCGATTCGATGAGCGCGATCACCGCAGCCTCGATTTCCTCGAGACCGTTCGACAGGAGTTCCGCCTTGTCGCCATCGTCGAAGCAGTCGAACGCCTTGTGCCGATGTCTGGAGACGGTGCTGAGAATGCCGGAGAGATCCCGGCAAACCTCGGCGTTGAGGCCGGGCACTCCGAGCGCCGCGCGGTGCAGCCGCGAAATCGAGCGGAGCAGGCGGAGCGTCTCAAGCCCGCGGTTGCGGTCGACATAGGCGCGCAGGAAGCGTCGACCCTTTTCGGTCGCAAGAAGGGCGCTTTCAATCGCGCAGTAGTCGGCCTCTGACAGGGGAGCCATGGGAAGGATTGTCATACTCGCCGCCGGGTGTTCGAAAATCGGTTGTAGAAACACTACTGAGTAAACCTTTCCAAACGCTTGACAAAATAGCCCCGTCTTTTGGCGTCTCGTTCTTGTCATGGTTGGCTGGCAGGAACACCCCACGAAGATTTGCGACAGTTTTTCACAGACTCGAGACCTGATCCTCGCTATGGCTTAACAGTTCTTTCATGAAGTAGACGGATGCACGATTACGACGAAGTTCTGGACCGGATTGCGAAGCCGGCCCTCCGCTCCGCCGAGGAGCGCGGGACGCGTCGTATCCTTGTGTCCGGCGACTGGACACTCGCGGCTCTGCGCGAGGCGCAGGCAGCCGTCGAAGCCGTCGAAGCGTCGAGCGGCCCCGCTCACGAGATCGACATCGGCGATATGCGGCGGCTCGATACGGCGGGCGCGCTGACCCTCATAGGTCTCAGGGACGGCAAGCTCGCCGCCACAACCGCCGATTTCGCGCGCGCGCGTCCCGAACACCGCATCCTGCTCGATGAAATTGCGCGCGCAGCCCCGGCCTCGTTCGAGGAAGCGCCACCGCGCGATGGCGCCGCGATAGAATCTCTCCGCCGTTTCCTTTCCGCCGCCACGGCCATCGCACGGGACGCTATCCGCCTCACCACCTTCCTCGGCGAAACGACCGCGGCGTTCGCCCGCGTTGTGGTGCGTCCGGGGCGTTTCCGGATAAAGGCCTTCATCCACCAGCTTCAGCAGACCGGCCTTTCCGCCGTGCCGATCATCGCGCTGGTGAGCTTCCTCATCGGCGGCGTCGTGATGCAGCAGGCCGCATTCCAGCTCCAGAAATTCGGCGCGGAAACGATGTCGATCGACATGCTCGGCATCCTGGCGCTGCGCGAGCTTGGGGTGATCCTCGCCGCCGTCATGGTCGCGGGGCGCTCGGCCTCGGCCTTCACCGCACAGATCGGCACCATGAAGATGCGCGAAGAGATCGACGCCATGCGCACGCTCGGCATCGATCCGATCGAAACGCTGGTGCTGCCGCGCGTGCTCGCGCTGATGATTGCGCTTCCGCTTCTCGTCTTCCTGGCCGACATCATGGCGCTTGCGGGCGGCGCGGTCATGGCGAAGCTTTATCTCTCGCTTGAAACCGACATGTATCTGCAACGGCTCAACAGCGCCGTGCAGACGAAGCATCTTTATGTGGGGCTTATCAAGGCTCCGTTCGCCGCGCTCGTGATCGGGCTCGTCGGCTGTCTCGAAGGCTTGAGCGTTCAGGGCAGCGCGGAGTCGGTCGGCACACAGGTGACGACGGCGGTGGTAAAGGCGATCTTTCTCGTGCTGGTGCTCGACGCGGTCTTCGCCATCTTCCTTTCCGCGGCGGGGTTCTGAACATGACGGCCCCCCACTTGATCGACACCCAGCCGGATTATGCGATCCGCATTCGCGGCCTCACGAAGCATTTCGGCAGCCAGCTCATTTTCGAGAACCTGAACCTCGACGTGCGCGCGGGCGAAATCCTTGCCATCGCGGGCGGGTCGGGCACGGGCAAATCCGTGCTGCTGCGCACGATCCTCGGGCTTCTGCCCTTCGAGGCAGGACGTGTCGAAATCCTCGGCCGTGACTTCGCGTCACTCTCGAAGACCGAACGCGTGAAGGTCGAACGTCAGGTCGGCGTCCTGTTTCAGGACGGCGCACTGTTTTCTTCGCTCACGGTTCTCCAGAACGTGCAGGTGCCGATGCGCGAGCATATGAAGCTGCCGCAGAAGACCATGGACGCGCTGGCCCTCCTCAAGATCGCCATGGTGGGGCTTCCCCCGAACGCGGCATACAAATACCCGTCGGAACTCTCCGGCGGCATGAGGAAGCGCGCGGGGCTGGCGCGGGCGCTGGCGCTCGATCCGCGCATCGTCTTCCTCGACGAGCCGACGTCGGGGCTCGATCCCATCGGCGCGGCGGCGTTCGACCGGCTGATCCAGAGCCTGCAGCGAACGCTCGGGCTCACCGTCTACATGATCACCCACGACCTCGACAGCATCTTCGCCGTGTGCGACCGCGTGGCGGTGCTGGCCGACAAGCATGTCGTGCGCGAAGGCGCGCCGATGGACCTCGTCCGCGATCCCGGCCATCCGTGGGTGCGGGATTATTTCTGCGGCGAGCGCGGACGACAAATCGCAAAGGCATCCTGAGATGGAAACACGGGCCAACTACCTCATCGTCGGCGTCTTCGTCCTCGGGCTGATCGCGGCGCTGCTCGGCTTCATCTACTGGATGAAGCACGATTCCGACGGCGGCGCCGGGAAGGAATATCACGTGATACTCGACGGCTCGGTGCAGGGCATCACCGTTGCCTCACCCGTCATGTTCAACGGCATCCGCTTCGGCGCGGTTCGCCAGATCGAGCTTTTGCCGGAGGATACTCGGAAGGTGCGCATCCTGATTTCGGTCAGGCAGGACACCCCGGTGCGCACCAACAGCCACGCGCGCATTTCGCAGCAGGGGCTCGCCGGATGGGTCGCGATGGAGATCACACCAGGCACGCCGGACATGCCTATGCTTCAGGCGAAACCCGGCGAGCGCATACCCGTGATCCTCGCCGATCCGGGGGCATCGGGATCCCTCTTTGCGGGGGTGTCCGACGCCGCCGGTCAAGCGAGCGCTCTCGCCGTGCGCCTCAACAATCTCATCGCAAACAACGAGGACTCGCTCCGGCGCACCGTCACCAATCTCGAAACGTTCACCGGCATGATGGCCGAGCGGAAAGACGACGTGGCCGCCGTCATCCAGAATGTGCGGCAGCTCTCCGAGAAGCTTGCCGCCGTCAGTGCGAAGATCGACTCCGCGGTCGACAGGCTGGCCGGTGAATCCTCGGACAACCCGAATTCGATCGTGTCGCAAGTGCAACAGGCGGCGATTTCAATCCGGCAGCTTTCCGAGAAGCTCGACAAATCCATCGGAGACAAGTCCGGCGCGCTTACGCAGCAGGCTGATCGCTCGCTTCGGGAATTCGAACTTTTAGCCAAGGATGGCAGGCGCTTGGTCGACAGCCTCGACCGCGTCGTCCAGAAAATCGACCGCAATCCGGCGGGCTTTCTGCTCGGCGGTCAGCAGTCGCCGAAATACTAGAGGCGGATTCGATTGGGTTGTTCCAACCAGATCGGTGAAGCCGCCTCGGAGAGTCAAGATGAGACCGTTCTACCGATCCGATTGCGATTCAGTCAGATCAGAACGGAAAGAGCCTTGTTCTCGTTTCTTTGTAACGCAGGCAAAGCTCTATACACATGATTTGTCGCGTTTTCTTTATGACGCCGGTATCGTTTTCAAACGCTCGGGCGAGGGAAAATGAGCCGTCGAGACGGGAAATATCGCTTATAGTCGCCGTACGAATCGAGAGGGGCTTTGGGGCATCATGCGATTGATGCGTGAGATAGCCGCCATCATGGCGGCGGGGATGCTGGGCGGCTGTGCCGTAAGCGGGCTTGTCGGCGCGTCGGCACCCGCGACATTCGACCTCGAAGCACCGCAGGTTGAGCGGATGCACGCTCGCGGCATCCAAATCACCGTTTATCCTCCGGTGGCCGTCAAGACAATCGACACCGTTGAAATTCTCGTCAAGGGCGGGAATGGCCGTGTCGCCTATTTTTCCGGAGCGGCCTGGGGTGACAGGCTTCCCGCTCTGTTTCAGGCCCGGCTTGTCCAGACGTTGGCCAATTCCGGCGCCTTTCGAGCGGTGCTCACCAATCAGGACCGCGTGACGGGCGACCTGTCGCTGGCGATCGAAATCCGCGATTTTCAGGTGGATGCCACCTCCGGTTCGGCCGAGGCCGTCGTCGACGTTTACGTGAAACTCGTGGACGAGCGAACCTCTTCCGTCGTCACCACGAAGCGCTTTCACGCCAGCGTGGCCGCCGCGTCCCCCGATCCGAACGCAGGCATTCATGCTTTGAATACCGCGTTCCAGCAGGTGGCCGCGGAAATCACGACGTGGGTGGCGCGCCGCGGTTAAATCCGCTCTCGCGCTACGATTGCTCCTTGCGGAAGGGGAATCGATGCCCGCGCGGTCATGCTCCGGCGCGGACCGTAATCGCTTTCCTCCAAATCGCAGGACCGCTCCGGCGCGCTGCGCTGAAGCAATTCCGCACGCAAAGCCGGTTCCCGCTTTTGCTTGAATCGCCCTACGGTATGCCGATGCATACCGTCTTTTCGAATGACGGCAACTTTTGCAGCCTCTCATAATAGCGAATCACGTGCGGAAGGTCGGGGCGACGCAGCGGAAGATTAAGCCAGCGATGGACCGCCATGCCGAGGGCGCTGTCGGCGATCGTGATCTCCGGCCCCGCGACATAGGCGCTCGTTTTTTCGAGACGACCATCGAGGACCGTAAAAAGGCGATTCGCTTCGGCCTCACGATCGGCGGCTTCCCGGTCCGTAAACTCCCCGATCCTGAGAAAATATCTCATGAAGAGCACCCGAAGTGCTGGGGACACGTGGCCGAGCTTCCAATCGAGCCATTGGTCGACGATTGCGCGCCCTTGAAAATCAACGGGGTAATAGCCGGGAGGGCCATATTTCGCGGCCAGATAACGCAGCACCGCATGGCTTTCCCACAGCGTGAACGAACCATCCCTGAGCACGGGCACCAGTCCATTCGGATTGAGATCCAGGAATTCTGGCGTATTCGTCGGCCTGAATTCGCGTCCGTAATCGATACACCGGTAGGGAATGCCCGCATCTTCCGTAAAGAAGAGGACCTTCCTGACATTCCATGCTGTTGGTCGTCCGTAAATCTCGATCACTGCTTGCTCCCGAAGGCCCGGTCCGACTATCAAACTTTTCAGGCTCAGGTCAAACTACGAAACGAAGGGGCGGATTTTCTCTGCATACCGAAACGACGCTATACTTGAAACCCTAGATTAATTCTTTTTTCACAAGCGTTCTCAAGGCTTAAGACCCCTCTGAGCTTGTGGCAGATTGACACAAATCCCCGCTTTTCTGTCAATTGTCATTGACACCAAATGCCTCTGGAATATGGTCAAGCCGTAGAGCCGCACGCGGCCCTCACAGAGAAAAACCAAATCCTTGAAGGAGTTACACATGGCTGACCCAAATAAGGTCTACCCGACGGGTTTGACGCTGGCGGAAGCTGAAGAGCTGCACGGCTACGTGATCAACGGCACGCGCGTGTTCGGCGCCGTTGCGCTCGTCGCGCACTTCCTTGCGTATGCTTTCACGCCTTGGCTTCACTAATTACTCTTAGCAAACTGGAGAGCTGAAAATGGCTGATACTGATGGTCAACACGGCATCTGGCTGGTCGTCCCCCCGAAGGTCGGTCTCCCGCTGCTTCTCGGCACCGTTACGCTGATCGCGATCCTCGTGCACGCCGCTCTGATCGGTCACACGAGCTGGTTCCCGAAGTACTGGAACGGCGCGGCCGCGAAGGTTGCAGCGATCGAAACTTCCATCGTGAAGTAAGTTCGCTAGGTGCCGTCTGGCTGGGCTTCATGCTCGGTCAGGCGGTGCTTTTGCATCCACAGCCTGCGCGCGGCATTCCCTTCTCCCGCACGCAGGCGCCATATCATTCGAAGCCGGGCAAGGCCGTGACAGGCAGCGCGGCATATTTTTTGTTTGGCGCCTCGGGTGTGCGGCGAGCGTGCCGGCACGGTTTTCCAATCGTCCCGCCTTTTCCTCGCGCGCTCCTCAAAAATGCCGTCGTTTGTCCTTATGGCTTGCTCGATCCGTACCGCACACCGGTCACGTTTCCGCCTTAACTATTTTTGACGGTTGCGGCTAATTCACAGTTTTTCACCAAATCTTTTTTGTCGCAACCCAAGAAAAGAGGCGTATTTTTTCTGTCTTTACTTTATTAACTGGACGGAATGTCGCGCATTTCGAGTTTATCCGCGACGTTTTGCACGGGAGCCTCTTGTTTCTTGCTCGGCAACCTTGCGTCATAATGCCCCAAAGCCAGTTTTGCCTGTCAAATCCGGTTGACGCATGCGATTGTCAGCATATGCTTACACCCAAGCTGCCACAAGAAACGTGTCCGCTCGACAGGCAGCTTGAGAGCACCCACGTGCGGGTTCCAGCACGAAAACCAGCAGGTCCTTTTAAGGAGGTACTATCATGGCTGATCCGGTGAAGGTTTATCCGACGGGTCTTACCTTGGCGGAAGCCGAGGAGTTGCACGGCCACGTCATCAACGGCACCCGCGTGTTCGGCGCGATTGCGGTTGTGGCTCACGTCCTGGCCTACATCTACACCCCCTGGCTCCACTAATCTCTCTCATCCACTAATCAGGAGAATTCACTATGGCTGATACTGATGGCCAAGCCGGCATCTGGCTCGTCGTCCCCCCGAAGGTTGGTCTCCCCCTCCTTCTCGGCACCGTCACGCTGATCGCGATCCTCGTGCACGCCGCTCTGGTCGGTCACACGAGCTGGTTCCCGAAGTACTGGAACGGCGCCGCTGCGAAGACCGCTTCGATCGAAACCACGATCGTTCGCTAATTCGCTTCGTCTCGCAGCCCGCACATAGGGCCCGGATCCTCCCGGATCTTGGGCGTTCTTTGGTGCGGGCGTAGCGAGGCGGCACCTTTCGGCGTCTCCCGTTTGCGGGAGACTTCGAACGGTTGGTCCGGGCAATCGGACCCCGTCGAAGCCGGAAGGTATAAGCCTGCGCGCGGCCCGCAAGGCTGCTGTCGCGCAGGCTGCCGTAAGAGATGCGGCGTCTTGAGGGTACGAAATGCCGCGCTTGGCGGCACGACCAGCGCAACTTACTCGGGCTAAACGGCCTATAGGCTGGCTGGGCTACGACACGGTCAGGTGAAGCGGTGCGAAGGCGACGGGGGTCGTCTTGCGGCGCTTTTTATGGCGTTTCCGAGAGTAGCGCTACTTTCCGGTCGCATATTCGGCGAAGGTTTCCCGTGGCCGCCATGGCCCCTTCAGTTGGAGTTGCTTGATCGATGACTCGTATAAGCCAGCGAGTGACGACTTTCATATTCACTCGTGGATCGCAGTTTCTGCCCTTCGCGGACGCGGCGACGCCTGAACTTCCGCTCTCCCGTCTGTTGCGCCTGTCGCTGTTCCAGGTGTCGGTCGGCATGGCGCTCGTGCTTCTCGTCGGCACACTCAACCGCGTGATGATCGTGGAACTGAACGTTCCCGCTTCCGTCGTCGCGATCATGGTGTCGATGCCGCTGTTTTTCGCGCCGTTCCGCGCGCTTATCGGGCACCGCTCCGACACTCATAAATCTGTCCTCGGATGGCGGCGCGTGCCCTTCATCTGGCAGGGTTCGCTCGTTCAGTTCGGCGGATTGGCGATCATGCCGTTCGCCATTCTGATCCTGTCCGGGCAGGGCGATGTCGCCGTGCCGGCCTGGATCGGGCATCTCGCGGCGGGCATCGCGTTCCTGCTCGTTGGCGCTGGCCTCCACACCGTCCAGACGGTCGGCCTTGCGCTCGCCACCGACCTTGCGCCGAAGGAATCGCAGCCGAAGGTCGTCGGCTTGATGTATGTCATGCTGCTGTTCGGCATGATCCTGAGCGCGATCCTTTTCGGCCTTCTTCTGACCGACTTCACGCCGGGCCGACTGATCCAGGTCATTCAGGGCGCGGCTGTCGCAACGCTCGTGCTGAACACGATCGCCTTGTGGAAACAGGAGGCGCGCCGTCCGTCCCGCCTGCTGACGGAGGAAGAGCGGAATCAGAAAGATCCCACGTTCCAGGAATCGTGGGCGGTCTTCGTGCAGGGCGGCAACGCGATCCGGCGCCTCGGCGCCGTGGCTCTCGGCACTGCTGCCTTCAGCATGCACGACGTCCTGCTCGAACCGTATGGCGGCCAGATCCTGCACCTCTCGGTCAGCGCCACGACGAAGCTCACCGCCACGCTGGCGGTCGGCGGCCTCCTCGGTTTCGCGCTGGCATCGCGTGTGCTGAGCCGTGGCTTCGATCCCTTCCGGATGGCCTTCTATGGAGCTTTGGTCGGTATTCCGGCCTTCCTCGCGGTGATCATGGCGGCTCCGACATCCCAGCCGTGGCTGTTCGTGGTCGGCACGTCGCTCATCGGTTTCGGCGCCGGCCTTTTCGGCCACGGCACCCTGACCGCCACCATGAACCTCGCGCCCAAGGATCAGACCGGGCTCGCGCTCGGCGCCTGGGGTGCCGCGCAGGCGACGGCAGCGGGCTTCGCCGTTGCGAGCGGCGGCATCATTCGCGACGTGATCGCGAGTTTCGGCGAGCAGTCCTTCGGCCCGGCAACCGGATATATCGTCGTCTATTCGATCGAAGTCGTTCTTCTCGTGGCGGCCCTGATCGCCATGATCCCGCTCCTCCGCACGAGCACCGTTGCGCCCGTGCGGGATGAACCGCCGGCAAGTGACGCGCGTCAAACCGCAATGCCGCTCGACGCCTGAGCTACGATCAGTCCGATCGGGTCGATATCGGCCTGATCGGCACCTGTCGAAGCTTGAAATAGACACGACCGGATTGCTTCGCGCGATCCGGTCGGAGCGCTTTCTTCACGGTCAAGAGTCTCATCTTTCGTCGAGGGCCCGCGAAGATCGCGCTATCGAGGCGCTCCCGCCCGCACAGCTTCCGGCTCGCGGCCGGTGTCAAGTTCGATTCCCATCGGAGATTTATCCTGCCGTCATATGCATCTGCCTTCGAAATGCAAATGGCAGTGGAGCGGCGCCACTCGAAGAAGCGAGGCCAGTGCGCAACGGAACACGATCACGCCCCGCATCTGACGTGGCGCTTTTTTGGATCGGGCGCGATGCGGGCTCTCGCCCCATCGCGTTCCGGCGTCTGGATCGCCCGACTCACGCCCCCGCAGGCGGCGTCCACTTCTCGCGCATCGTCACGAGTTCTTCCGCCATCGTCGGGTGCAGCGCGATCGTATCGTCGAAATCGGCTTTGGTCGCGCCCATCTTGACCGCGATGGCGACGGCCTGAATGATCTCCGCCGCGTCCGGCCCGAGGATATGCACACCCAGCACGCGATCCGAATCGGCATCGACAACCAGCTTCATGATCGTGCGTTCGGGGCGCCCGGCAAGAATGTTCTTCATCGGACGGAAGGCAGCCTTGTAAATGTCCACCGCGCGGAACATCTCGCGCGCCGCTTCCTCGGTATAACCGACCGTGCCGATTTCAGGCTGCGAGAAGACCGCCGTCGGCAGAAACGCGAGATCCACTGGGTTCGGGTTGTTCTTGTAGACCGCCTCGATGAAGGCCATCCCGTCGCGGATCGCGACCGGCGTCAGGTTCACGCGGTCGGTCACATCGCCCACGGCATAGATGCTCGGCACGGAGCTTTGATAACTGTCGTTGACCATGACGCGACCGTTCCAGCCGCATTTGACGCCGAGCTTCGAAAGTCCAAGCCCTACCGTGTTGGGTCGGCGGCCCGTGGCAAACATCACCAGATCGCAAGGGATGCGCGTGTCGCGATTTGTTGCGACCGTCAGCCCTGCGCCGGTCTTCTCGATGGCGACCGGTTCCGTGTTGCAGGTGATCGTGACGCCATGCTGGCGCATGATCGAGGTCAGCCCCTCGCGCATGTCGTGATCGAAGCCGCGCAGGATTTCGCCCCCGCGATAAACCAGTTCCACGTCGACCCCGAGGCCGTTGAAGATCCCCGCGAACTCCACCGCGATATAACCGCCGCCGACGATCACGATCTTCTTCGGCAGTTCCTCAAGATGAAAAGCCTCGTTCGAGGTGATGGCATGTTCGATGCCGGGAATGTCAGGCAGAAACGGATGACCGCCCGTCGCGATCAGGATGCGTTCCGCCGTAACGGTGCGATCCTCGGCCAGGAGCCGGACGGTGTGCGGATCGAGCACTTCGGCGCGACTGTTGAACACGGTGCCGCCCGCCGCTTCCACGCCGCCTGAATAAAGGCCGCTGAGGCGTTCGATTTCCTTGTCCTTCGCAGCAACGAGCGCTTTCCAGTCGAACCGCTTGCCCTCGACCGTCCAGCCATAGCCGCGTGCGTCGTCGATGGCGCGGCCGAATTCGCTCGCGTAAACGAACAGCTTCTTGGGCACGCAGCCGCGTACCACACAGGTGCCGCCGAACTTGTATTCCTCGGCGATGGCGGTCCGCACCCCGAGCTTGGCCGCGAGGCGCGCTGAACGAACGCCGCCCGAACCGCCGCCGATGACAAAGAGATCGTAATCGAATGTCATGAGTTTCTTTATGGTTGCAGGCTCGGGCGGTGATCGCACGAGCCTCATTGATCGCCAAAACGATAGCGGCCTCGCCGCCGTTGTCGTCAGATCGGCGAGCCGGTCTTGTCCAAATCTTCGAGCGAGCGTTCGAGCCCCTGACGCGTTTCCGGCGACAGGCGGTCCGCTAGCTTCTCTCGCCATTTATCGATGAGCGCCTGCCATTCGTCTGTGACTTTCTCACCGTCCTTCTTCGCGCGCTCGCGCACCTGCGCCTTGCGGTCGAAATCCTCGAAGGATTTCTGCGCCTGAACGATGTCGTCCTTCGTGAAGGCGGTGGCGGCAACCACCGCATTGCCGAGAAGATCGAAGCCCTTCGCAAACGACGGCGTGAGAACGAAGCGGTGGAACGTGTCGAGGTCCGAGTCCGAAAGCACCGATGCAACGATCGAGGGTGCGAGCGCGAGCACGAGCCCCTTGCGCACATTATAAGTGAACTCGAATTCGTCGATCTGCGCCGACAATTTCGCGCGCTCCTCCTCTGAAACGGGAGCGGTCGGCAGGTACACGTCGCGGGCGAAACGCTTCACGCGCGCCACGTTGTCTTCGAGATGCGAGATGCGAACGAGATCGTCGACCACGGCCTGCGCCTTGCGGACTTTCGCCGCCGACGGCACCGAAACCGAACTCGTGTCAAGCCCCGGCAGACCCTTCAGGTTCTTCGCCGCGTCGAGCTGCTTCGCCCATGCCGAGAATTCCGACACGACACGGCTGTCTTCGTAGGTGTAGCCGGTCACGAGTTTCGACGCCGCGTAAAGAACATCGAAGCCCTTTCGCACGGCCGGCAGCTCCAGCATCGCGCGGACATCGGCGATTTCGTCGCGGCTCGCCTCGCGGGCAAGCTGCGCGGCAAAGTCGGAGACGATGGCACCGCGATTTTCGGCGAGCGCGACGTCGAGTTCCTCGCCCGCCTTGCGCATGTAGTCCATGGCTGTGAGAAGTTTCGCAAGTTGCGTCGTGACCTCCGGGGTCGGGTCCGGCACGCCGGGATAACCGCCCTGGATGATTTCGCGCATCATGGGGATGTAAACGTCACGCAGGGTGCGCTGCAAATCGCCGTAGATTTCCGCTGCGTGGCTGGCCGTGAGGACATCCTCGATCAGCGCGTGCGCGAGCCGCTTCGCCTCGGGGTCGACGGGCCTCGCATCAGGGCTGGCGGGCGCCGAAGCGGCCGGAGGCGGAGGCGTTTCCAGCGCAAGAGCCACGCCGCCGGTAACGGCGGCGCTTGCCATGAAAACTGCGGGGACGATCGATCTCAAGCGCATGCCGTTGCTCCTGTATCAGCCCCGCCTTCCAGAGCCCCTTCGCGTTTCTCTGCGCGAAAAGGTCTCGTCTCTTGCGATGCGGCGTCTTCTTTTTATGAACGGCTGCGTTCATTGCCCGACGCCGCATCGACGGCACGGGCTTCGCTCAGTCTTCGTCTTCGTCGTCCGTTGCGGCGCTATAATGGCGAACGCCATCGGGAGCGGCGAGGAAAACGTCATCGGCGATC
Source organism: Rhodomicrobium sp. (assembly GCF_047605405.1). Classification (NCBI taxonomy): domain Bacteria; kingdom Pseudomonadati; phylum Pseudomonadota; class Alphaproteobacteria; order Hyphomicrobiales; family Hyphomicrobiaceae; genus Rhodomicrobium; species Rhodomicrobium sp. The sequence goes on from NZ_JASGFR010000028.1 coordinate 37,502, forward strand.
CCGAGGAACAGCCCGTGCTCCACGACGCCCGGAACGATGTCGAGCAGGTCCGCGAGCGTCTCGGGGTCCGGTATGGAGCCGAAGGCGCAATCGGCGATCAGATGTCCGCCATCGGTGCGGAAGGGCTCGCCCGAGGCTGTGCGGCGAAGCGCGATGCTGCCCTGACAGCCCGCATCCTCGGCCGCGGCCTCGATCATGGCGAGCGTGGCAGCCACGCCGAAATCCACGATTTCCACCGGCAGCGGAAACTCGCCGAGCTGCTCCACATATTTCGACGCGTCCGCTATGATGATGACGCGGTCGGATGCGAAGGCGACGATCTTCTCACGCAGAAGCGCGCCGCCGCCGCCCTTGAGAAGGTTCAACTGCGGGTCGATCTCATCCGCGCCGTCGATGGTCAGATCGACATCGGCAATGGTGTTGAAATCCGCGATCCTGATGCCGCGTTCTTCCGCGAAGCGTTTCGTCTGCTCCGAGGTCGCCACGCAGGTCAGATCGAGGTCTTCCGTCTTCAGCCGCTCCGCGAGGAGTTCGATGAAGGCGGAAGCCGTGGAGCCCGTGCCGAGGCCGAGCACCATGCCCGGTTCGACGAATTTAAGCGCTTCGGCTGCTGCCTGGCGCTTCAAGGTTTGAATGTCGGTCAATCCGAAAGTCCCCCAAGATACATGTATTTCAGTTCGAGAAATTCCTCGACGCCATGGCGTGAGCCTTCGCGACCGAGGCCAGATTCCTTGACGCCGCCGAACGGCGCGACTTCTGTCGAGATAATGCCTTCGTTGACGCCGACAATGCCGAATTCAAGGCGCTCCGTCACGCGCCATACGCGGGCGACGTCGCGGGAATAGAAATAAGCCGCGAGCCCATAAGGCGTGCCGTTGGCGAACGCGATGGCCTCGTCCTCGGTCTTGAAGCGGAACAGCGGCGCGACCGGACCGAAGGTTTCTTCCGTGGCGACGCGCATGTCGGGCGTGGCGTCCACGAGCACCGTCGGCTCGAAGAAGGTGCGGCCGAGCGCGTGACGCTTGCCGCCGACAAGGAGCCGAGCGCCCTTCGCGAGCGCGTCCGCGACGTGCTCTTCCACTTTTTTCAGGCCGGCTTCATTGATGAGCGGCCCTTGCTCGACGCCTGCCTGCAATCCGTCGCCGACCTTGAGCGCGGCCACACGCGCGGCGAGCCTGGCGGCGAAGGCATCATAGACGCCGTCCTGCACGAGGATGCGGTTCGCGCAGACGCAGGTCTGCCCCATGTTGCGGAATTTCGAGATAACAGCGCCTTCCACGGCCTTGTCGAGATCCGCGTCGTCGAAGACGATGAAGGGCGCATTGCCGCCAAGTTCGAGCGAAACCTTCTTCACCGTATCCGCCGACTGGCGCATGAGCAGCTTGCCGACGCGCGTGGAGCCGGTGAAGGTGATCGCGCGCACAAGCGGGTTCGCAGTCAGTTCGCTGCCGATGGCCTCCGCATCGCCCGTTACGATATTGATGACGCCGGGCGGAAAGCCTGCCTGCTCGGCGAGCGCGCCGAGAGCCAGCGCCGTCAGCGGCGTGTCAGGCGCGGGTTTCACAACCACGGTGCAGCCCACAGCAAGCGCGGGCGCAACCTTGCGCGTGATCATTGCGAAGGGGAAATTCCAGGGCGTGATCGCGCCGACGACGCCAACAGGTTGTTTCATGACGATGACGCGGCCGCCCTTGCGCGGCGTCGGAACGATCTCGCCATGAATGCGCTTGGCCTCTTCCGCGAAAAATTCGACGAAAGCCGCGCCATAAGCGACTTCGCCACGCGATTCCGGCAGCGGTTTTCCCATCTCCACGGTCATGAGGCGCGCCAGCGATTCCGCGTGGGCCAATTGAAGGTTGTGCCAGCGTTTGAGGATCGCCGCGCGCTCCTTGGCAAGCAGCCCGCTCCAGGCCGGAAAAGCCTTGTGCGCGGCCTCGATGGCCTCGCGGGTTTCTACGCGCCCGAAGTTCGGCACGCGCGCGAGGAACGCGCCGGTTGCGGGATTGACGACAGGGAGTGCCGGTTCGCCCCGCCATTCGCCTCCAATCAGACAGCGATCACGGAGCAGTGTCTTGAAAATCTGGTCCATGACTCCTCTTTCAGCGGGTCAGACATAATGCCGCGCCGCTGTAAATACTACAAGCGCCACCGGATTATGGCACCTGTTCCCAAAAAGCCACAAACTCTTAACGAATCAGCGCTCAATCACAGGATGCATTTGATATTCCCTGCAACCGAATATTAATGTGAGCGAAGAGCCCTGCGAGACAAGTCGCAGGCAGGAACGACGGAGCCCCCAATGACGAGCGTCTTATCACCGGTCCTGTCAGAAAGCACTCCCAATTCTCAAGCGCAGCCCGCCGAGAGCGCGGATTTCGCATTTCTTTCTCAACAAGATAGCCGTGAATATCTCGCCGACATGCTGAAGGAACTCAGCCTGATCGCCGGTCATGCCGATCTCGACCGCGCGCGCGAACTGATCGAAGCGGCTCTTGCCGAGATCGAGCCGCAACATTCCTGACAGACGCGAACAACCGCCGCGTGTTGATCGGCGGCGGAAAGAAGACTTGAAACCGGGCCTTTGAGCTATCCCTTCAAGCGTCATGCCGCAAATCGCGTGTGGCATGACGCGGTATGTTTCCTGTGCCGGTCTGCTTTTCTGCGTCAGATAAAGGCGCATTGGCACAGGCCCATTGCGGTGCGTTGCGCGAACCGCGCCTGAGCCGTCCGATGGCGCCCGCTGAGGCGGCGACCTCCGCGTTGGAGGCGTAAAGGCATCGTTCGGCGACCATGCCTCAGCGGGTGAGGCCCAGCATTGCCTCGATGTCTATGTGGCGGGCAAGGTGTGCGGCAAGGCGGTCGAGCGTGTCGTCTATGGCGGTTTCGTAGGAAAGCGCCGCAGGCTTGCCACCGAGCCGCGCCAGCCACGCGGCGCGCTGACGGTCGTCCGCGAACAGGCCGTGGACATAGGTGCCCATCACGCACCCGTCCGCCGACACCGCTCCATCGGGCCTGCACGATCCGTCCTCGTGGACAAGAACAAGCGGGCGCGCGGTGTCCGATCCGAAGGTGCGGCCGATGTGGATCTCGTAACCCGAGAACGGCACGCCGTCGGCCGCTGTCCGGCCCGTTACCGCCGCAAGCCGCTTGTCGCCCGAAAGCTCCGTCTCGACATCGAGCAGGCCGAGCCCCGGCACCCCGCCCGGCCGTCCCTCGATGCCCGCCGGATCGGCCACCCAGCGCCCAAGCATTTGATAGCCGCCGCAAAGGCCGAGCACGCGCCCGCCGCGCCGGACATGGGCGAGGATGTCCGCTTCCCAGCCGAGCGCACGCAGCGCGGAGAGATCCGCAATGGTGGCCTTCGAGCCCGGCAGGATGACAAGATCCGCGTCGGCGGGAAGCGGTTCGCCATGGGCCAGCGTCACGAGATCGACGTCCGGCTCAAGCCGCAGCGGATCGAGATCGTCAAAATTTGCGATGTGCGGAAGCACCGGCACCGCGACCCTCACGCGCTGGCCGGTCTTCGCGCCTTCGCGCACCCAGTCGCGGCTGAAGCCGTCTTCAGGCGGCAGGGCATGCGCGTCCGCAAACCACGGGACGAGGCCGAGCGACGCCCAGCCGGTTCGTTCCGCGATGAACCGCATGCCCTCCGCGAAGAGCCCCGCATCGCCGCGCATCTTGTTGACGATGAAGCCACGGATCATGGCGGCATCTTCGGCGTCGAGCACCGCGCTCGTGCCGACGAGGCTCGCGATCACCCCGCCCCGGTCGATGTCGCCGACGAGCACCACGGGCACGTCCGCCGCCCGCGCGAAACCCATATTCGCGATGTCGTTCGCGCGAAGGTTCACCTCGGATGGCGAGCCAGCGCCCTCCACCAGCACGAGGTCGCATTCGCCTTTCAGCCGCGCGAAGCTTTCAAGCACGGCGGGCATCAGCGCTGCCTTCCGCGACTGATAATCGCGTGCCTCGGCCTTGCCCCACACATGCCCTTGCACGACGATCTGCGCGCCGGTCTCGCTCTGCGGCTTCAGGAGCACTGGATTCATGTGAACGCTGGGCGGCACGCGCGCGGCGCGGGCCTGAAGCATCTGCGCGCGGCCGATCTCGCCGCCATCGGCCGTGACGCCCGCATTGGTCGACATGTTCTGTGGCTTGAACGGACGCACGGAAAGCCCCCGATCCGCGAACAGACGGCACAACCCCGCCACGATCAGCGACTTGCCGACATCCGAGCCGGTTCCCTGAAACATCAGTGCGCGGGCCGTCCTGTCGCCCAGCCGTCTCTCGTCGTCGCGAATACGTGTCATGCCCGGTGTCGATCCTTCTTCAGCGCGAAATCTCTACACCGCCCCGGCGCCGGATAAAGCGCCCGCCGATTGACTTCGCGTCACGGGCGTATCACAAATCGAGACAGCCGACGGTCCCTTCGGGGACGAAAAGGGAATACCGGGCGCACCACATCGTGCGAAGCCGGAGCTGCCCCCGCAACTGTGAGCGGCGAGCCTGCGCCAATTGCCACTGGAACCTGTTCCGGGAAGGCGGCACGGGCCGTGACCCGCGAGCCAGGAGACCTGCCGTCGCCTGCCGGATCGCGTTGCCGCGTTCCCTTGAAGCGCCGTTCCGGGCGGGGTGTCCCGGAGCGCAAGGTCCGACGGGAGGAGTGCAGGTCCGCCCGCCGCACGCGCCGGACGGCTCGCCGTCCGCTCCCCGGAATGAAGCATGGAGCCGCCCTCGACCTGTAAAGCCCCGCCAGCGCCCCGCGCCACCGTCTTCGTGTGCGTGCTTTGTGGACGCGACCCCGCCGACAAGGCCGCGCCTCCCGCAGGCCGCGCGCTCTACGAAGCGCTCGCCGCCGAGCGCGAAGCCAGCGCTGACACGCGCTTCCATATAGAACCGGCGCAATGCCTGTCGAACTGCAATCGCGGCCTCACCGTCGCCATCGCCGGGCCGGATCGCTGGACCTACATGTTCGGCGAACTGACGATCGAGGACGCGCCGAGCATTTATCGCGGCTGTGCAGCAAACGCCGAAACCGAAGACGGCCTCGTGCCGTGGAACGAGCGCCCCGCCTGCTTCCGCCGCGCGCTCATCGCGCGCGTGCCGCCGCTTCCTGAAAGGAGCCTCTGATGTCTCTCGCGAAAGTCCCCGTCACCATCATCACCGGCTTCCTGGGCGCGGGCAAGACGAGCCTTGTCCGTCATCTGATCGAAACCGCGAACGGCCGCCGCCTCGCGGTCCTCGTCAATGAATTCGGCGATGTCGGCATCGATGGCGAGATCCTGAAGGGCTGCGCCGATCCCGCATGCCCCGAAGACGCTATCGTCGAACTGACGAACGGCTGCCTTTGCTGCACCGTCGCGGACGAATTCGTGCCGACGATGACGGCGCTCCTGAACCGCAAGGAGCCGCCCGAACACATTCTCATAGAAACATCCGGCCTCGCGCTGCCGAAGCCGCTGCTGAAGGCGTTCGACTGGCCCGACCTGAAGACGCGCATCACCGTCGACGGCGTGATCGCGGTCGCGGACGCCGAGGCCGTGGCGGATGGCCGTTTCGCGCCGGACCCTGAGCTTGTGGCGAGACAGCGCGCGGGCGACACCAGCATCGACCACGACACGCCGCTCGGCGAAGTGTTCGAGGATCAGGTGGCCTGCGCCGATCTCGTGATCCTGAACAAGGCCGATCTCGTCGACGAGGCGCGGCTTGCCGTGGCGCGCGAAGCGGTGCTGGCGGAATCGCCGCGCCCCATCCCCGTGATCGGGGCAACCGAGGGGCGCGTCGATCCGCGCGTCGTGCTGGGGCTTGGCGCGGCTGCGGAAGACGACCTCGACGCGCGCCCGACGCATCACGATCATGGCGAGCCGCACGACCATGACGATTTCGAAACGGTCGCGGTCACGCTGCCGGAGCAGACATCGCAGGCCGACATCGTGGCGAAGGTCGAGGCAGCGGCCCGTGCGTACAACATCCTTCGCGTAAAAGGCTATATCGCCATCGCGGGCAAGCCGATGCGGCTTCTCGTGCAAGGCGTCGGAACCCGCGTTCGCGCGCAGTTCGACCGGCCATGGCGCGCGAGTGAGGAGCGCGTCTCGCGGCTCGTCGTCATCGGCGAAAAGGGCTTCGACGGGCAGGCGGTTGCGGCGGCGCTCGGGGCCTGACGCATGCACATTCTTTTCCGTGAACGGCACGGCCTCGAAGAGGCGGCGGTGGCGGAAGACCTCGGCCAGACGCCCGCCGACCTGGCGGTGCTTTCCTTCGCGGACAGCGACCTCGCAGCCTTCGCGGCGGGCTGGCGTGCGGGCGCGGATCTCCCGACGCTGCGCCTCGCCAACCTCGCGCGGCTGAGGCATCCGCTTTCGGTCGATCTTTACATCGAGAAGACGCTCACGGGCGCGCGGGCCGTTCTTGTCCGCTTGCTCGGCGGCATCGACTATTGGCGTTACGGTGTCGAGCAGCTTCGCGCGCTGGCGGAAGCGAAGGGCACCGCGCTGGCGTTCGTTTCGGGCGACGGGCGCGTCGATCCGCGTCTCGACGAGGCATCGACGGTGCCGGTCGCCATGCTGCGGCGTTTGCAGGCGCTGTGCGATCAGGGCGGCGCGCAGGCAGCGCAGGCCGCCCTCGCTGAACTTGCGCGCGCGGCCGGGTTCGATACGGAAACGACGGATGATGCGCACCCGCTTCCGCGCCACGGCTTCCTTGCGGGCGATCCCGCGATCTGCCCCCTCGCGCCGCCACGCGAAGGCGATGCGCCGCGCGCGCTCATCGTCTTTTACCGCGCGGCACTCGCCGCCGCCGACACCGCGCCCATTGAAGCGCTGCTCGATGCTCTTTCTACGCGCGGCTTCGATCCAGCCGCCGTCTTCGTCGCGAGCCTCAAAGACGAGAGGACGCGCGCCTGGCTCGCCGACGCGCTCCGCCGGATCGTGCCGGACGTGATCGTGAATGCGACGGCGTTTTCAGCGCGCGATGCGGAAAACGGAGCGTTCGACGCTTCGGATGCACCCGTGTTGCAGATCGCGCTGGCGGGGTCTTCGCGCGAGGCTTGGGCGGAGTCGGATCGCGGCCTGTCGCCCGCCGACCTCGCGATCCACGTCGTGCTGCCGGAAATCGACGGGCGCATCTTCGCGGGCGCGATCTCCTTCAAGGAGCCGGAGGCGTCGGACCCGGAGCTTGGCTTTGCCCGCGTCGTTCATGCGCCTGATGCCGAACGCGTCGAAGCGGTCGCGGAAAAGGCGCGCGCGCTTGCAAGGCTGCGGCGTACCGCGCCCGCCGAGCGCAAGCTCGCGCTCGTGCTCTCCTCCTATCCCGGCCGCGACGATCAGATCGCCCATGCGGTGGGTCTCGACGCCCCGGAAAGTGCGGTCGAAATTCTGCGTCTGCTCTGCGCCGAGGGCTACAGCTTAGAACAATTGCCGGCCGACAATGGCGCGTTGATCGAAGCGCTTCTCGAAGAGCGGATGGCGTGGCCGTTCGCCGACTATCGCGCCGCTCTCGAAACGCTCGATCCGGCGCTGCGCGCGGCCTTGTTCGCCGCATGGGGCGAGCCGGATGCAGACCCCGCCTGCCGCGATGGGGCGTTCCGCTTCCGCGCGGCACGCTTCGGCAATGTCATCGTTGCGGCCCAGCCCGAGCGCGGCAGTGCGCGCGACCGCGTCGCCGAGTATCACGACCCGCGCCGTCCGCCGCGCCACGCCTTCGTTGCATTCTATCTCTGGCTGCGCCATGCCGCGAAGATCGATGCGCTCGTGCATATCGGCGCGCATGGCACGCTCGAATGGTTGCCGGGAAAGTCGGTCGCCTTGTCGGGCGCATGCTGGCCGGAGGCGCTGACCGGAGCCCTGCCGGTGGCTTATCCCTTCATCGTCAACGACCCGGGCGAGGCCGCGACCGCGAAGCGCCGCCTCGGCGCGGTGACCATCGGGCACATGACGCCGCCGCAGCGCATCGCCGCACTGCCGCCCGAGTTCCGCACGCTTGAGCGTCTCCTCGACGAATATTCCAACGCGGACGGCCTCGATCCGCGCCGCCGCGAGCGGCTCGCGTGCAACATCGTGGACGCGGCCCGCGAGGCGAAGCTCGACCGCGACCTCGGCCTCAGCGACGGCATGGCGCCGCTCGACGCCGTGGTGAAGCTCGACGCTTTCGTTTGCGACGTGAAGAACGCGCTGTTTTCCGACGGGCTGCACGTCTTCGGGCGAGCGCCGAAACTGCCGGAGACCACGGACGGGGCGCTCGCCACCATGCCGTTCGATGCCTGCGCGAACGCGGAACGAGACGGCCTTCTCGCCGCGCTCGACGGTCGCTCCGTGCCGCCCGGTCCTGCCGGGTCGCCCTGGCGTGGGCGCCGCGATGTCCTGCCGACAGGCCGCAATCTCTTCACCGTCGATCCGCGCGCCGTGCCGAGCCGCGCCGCAGCCGAGCAGGGCAGGCGCCTCGCCGACGCCCTCATCACGCGCCATCTTCAGGACCATGGCGATTACATGCGCGCGCTGATTGTGGATCTCTGGGGTTCGGCGACCATGCGCACCGCGGGCGAAGAGTTCGCCATGGCGCTGGCGCTGATCGGCGTCGCACCGGTGTGGGACAACACCTCCGATCGCGTATCCGGCTTCGAAATCGTGCCGCTGGCAAAGCTCGGCCGACCGCGCATCGACGTGACGCTTCGCATCTCCGGCCTTTTCCGCGACGTTTTCCCTTCGCTGCCCGCGCTGTTCGAGCAGACGGTGGCAACTCTGGCGGCGCGCGACGAGCCGGTGGAGGAAAATCCGTATCTCGGCGGTTTGCAGGGCCCTCGCGTCTTCGGTCCGGCTCCCGGCAGCTACGGCGTGGGCGTCGCCGAGGCCGTGGCCGCGCTGACCGACGAAGCGCGCGAGGCGGCGGCGACGGCGTGGCTTTCGGCCAGCGCGTTCGCCTATGGTGTCGGCGCCGATGGCACAGCCGCCCGCGCCGCGCTCGAAGCCCGCGCGGCTTCCGCCGATGCGTTCGTTCACACGCAGGATCTGCCCGAAACGGACCTTCTCATGGCTCCCGACTACGCCGCCCATGAAGCCGGTTTCGCGGCGGCGGCCCGCTCCCTCGGCGGCGACCCGGCGCTCTATCATGCCGACTCGGCGCGCGCGCAAGCACCGCGCATGCGCACGCTCGGCGAGGAAATCGCCCGCGTGGTCCGCGCGCGCGCCGCGAACCCCGCCTGGGTTGCGGGCCAGATGAGGCATGGTTTTCGCGGCGCCGCGGAAATCGCCTGGACGCTCGACCAGATGGCGCTTTTCGCTCACCTCGCGGGCGCGGTCGAAAGCCATCACTTCGACCTTTATTACGACGCGACGCTTGGAGCGGACGAGGTGCGCGCCTTCCTCGAAGCGGCGAATCCGAAAGCGGCCGCCGCAATGCGCAGCCAGTTCCGTGCGCTCATCGAGGCGGGATACTGGCGAACGCAGCGCAACAGCGTCATCGCCGTCATCGAAGATGATCACCCGGTCGGATCGTGAACGCCGCCGCCAGCCGCGCGCGCACCTGCCGCGGTCAAGTCAGTTCATCGCGGATTGTCGCGATGGCGCGGGCAGCTTGCGTGGCGGCGCAAGGCGCGCGACCGCAGGCTTTCTCGGCAGCTTGTTCGAGGCGAGCGCGCGCAGGAGGATGCCGATGGTGGTGCCGTTGTGCAGGAAGGCCGTCGCGATGGGCGACAGCTTGCCGAGCACCGCGAGCGCCATGATCGCCGAGTTGATGCCGACGGACGCGCGGAAATTCGAGCGGATCAGCTTCAGCGTTTCGCCCGAGAGGACGCGCAGCTTGGCGAGACCGTCGAGCCGGTCGTCGAGCAGCAGGATGTCGGCGGTCGCCCGCGCGATGTCGGCGGCGCGCGGCATGGCGATGCCGACATGGGCCGCCATCAACGCAGGGCCGTCGTTCACGCCATCGCCGACGAACGCCACGACGCGGCCTTCGGCCTTCAGCGCTTCGATGATACTCGCCTTATCCTCGGGCTTCTGGTCGTGATAGACGCGGTCGAGTTCGAGGATCTGGCCGATCTGCTTCGCCTTCGCCTCGTGGTCGCCCGTGATCATGATGATCGACTTCACGCCGTTCTCGCGAAGTTGGCGCAGCACGGGCAGCGCTTCCTCGCGAAGCCGGTCGCGCAGCCCGATGACGCCGATCAGCCTGCCTTCAGCCGCGACGAACAGCATGGACTTGCCCGCGCCCGCGAGCCGCTCGATGATCGCTTCCGCGCTCGCGAACGAAACGCCCTCGTGCTCCTCCAGATAATGGCGCGAGCCGATGCGGATCGTCTGCCCGTTGACGTGCGAGCCGATGCCGTGGCCGACGAGGAAATCCACCTCTTCGTGGCTGATATGCGCAAGATGGCGACGGCGCGCGACATCGACCACGGCGGCGGCAACGGGGTGGCTCGTGTGCTCGGCGAGCGACGCGACCAGCGCCAGAAGGGCCTCGTCATCGAGATTCGAGTCGGTCGGACGATGAATGTCCGTCACTTCCAGCGTGTTGTGCGTGAGCGTGCCCGTCTTGTCGAAGACGACCGTATCGACCGAGCCCACGGTTTCGAGCGCGCGGCCGCTCTTGATGAGGCAGCCTTCCTTCGCCGCGCGATACATGGCCGATTTGACCGCGATCGGCGTGCCGAATTTCACCGCGCAGGAATAGTCGACGAGAAACACCGATTCCAGCCGCCGCCAGTCGCCCGTCGCGGCAAAGACTGCCGCGCCGGATGCAAGCGTGATGAACACGCGGCGGTCGGCGAGGCGATGGCTTTCGCTCTGGATGCCGGAGGGATCGGTCAAGCCTTCGAGGATATAGCGGGAGATGCGCGCCGTGGTCGTGGTGTCGCCGACGCGCTCAGCCACGATGACGAGACGGCCTTCGGTCACGACGGAGCCGGACAGCACCTCGTCGCCTTCCTCGCGGGGAATGGGCAGACTCTCGCCCGTGACAGCCGACTGGTTGACCCACGCATTGCCTGAAAGCACGACGCCGTCGACCGGGATGCGGTCGCCCGTGTTGACGACCACGCGCGCGCCCTCCGTCACTTCGTCGTAAGGAATGCTGCGGAGCGCGCCGTCATCTGTTTCAATCGTCACAGCGTCCGGGCGGGCCTTCAGGAGGTTGCGCAGCAGCGTGTCCGACCGCGCCGACGTGCTCGCCTCGATGTGGCCGCCGAGGTCGAGCAGGAAGCGCGTGAAGTTTGCCGTGCGCCAGTCACGCCGGAACGCGGGCAGCGTGATGGCGATGGCGTCGAGCACTTCGACGGTCAAGCCGCGACCGGCGAGGTTTCGCGCGCCGCGAACGAGCACCGGCGCGACGTTCGCCGCCGATATGAGCGCGCGCAGCGGCGGCGGCAGGATGAAACTCGCGAGAAGGATGCCGCCCGAAACGAACACATGGCCAAGGTCGGGTGTCTCTTCCTCTGCTGCCGGAACGGCATCCGCAGGCGCAGGGTGACTGACGGCGCGCACAATGCTCGCGCGCGTGCGCCGATCTCCATCGTGATGAACGACAAGGCTTTTCGCAGGCGCGTTGAGGCGGACCGAGGAAACGCCCGGCAGTGCTTCGATGGAGGCCGCGATCCGCTGGCCCATCGTCGCGGCGTCGCGGACACGGAACCGCAACCGCTTCGGCGTCTCATGCACAATGCGAATCGTCATGCGTCGTTTCCCTCGACAAGCACGGCGCGAAGCGCCCCGCTTCCGCTAGAGCAATTATGTGGCCGGGATTTCGATAAACGAATCCTTGGAGCGCCTCCAAAACTGGGACAGACGCGCCAAGGAACTGCTCGCGATTGGCTGTTACTGGTGGTTGTCCCCGGTATGGATCTCGGCTTCCGCATCGCGGAACCGCTCCTTGACCTCTTCCACCCCGCCCTGAAGCGTCGACCAGAGCTTCACCGCCGCACCGATCAGGTTCCTCTGCACCGTCTCGTTGGTCAGGAGGTAAGTCAGGCCCGCGCCGATCACGACGCCCTTTACGAGCGCGTCGTTATGGATGTCGAAGCCCGACGAGAAAAAGCCGCCGGTGGCTTTCTGCTGCGCGGGGGCTTCCGGCTGAGGGGCCGCCTGCGGGCCGTGACCGTAGGGAGGAAAATGCGGGTGGTGGTGATGCCCATACCAGGGATGGGGGCCATAGGCGGGAGCGGGACCGTACCAGAGCGGGGCTTGCGGCTGGGCTGCCTGTTCCTGCGGCTGCGGCTGACCCTGCGGGCCCCAGCCCGGATAGCCGTAAGGTGCGCCATATGCCGCCGCCGGGTAGCCCGGATACCAGCCTTGCGGGGCTTGTGCCGGGTTTGGCCCCTGCGCGGTATACGTCTTGTTTTCGTTGTTGTGATCGCTCATGAATGTCTCCTGCCTCAAGCTTGCCGGTTCCCGTCCGGGACTCGAAATTCTGTGGGTTGCGTGACGAGACGCCGGATCAGACCGCCTTCGGGTTGGCGCCCTGCGTCGATGACGCGAGGATGATGTCGTCACCTTGCTTTGCCGAAGGCTCGTCTCTGCCTTCCGCTGCGTCGGAGAGCGCTTTCTGGCGCTTCGGAGGCGACATGATCCAGGCTGCCGCCGCGGCCCCCGCGAGAAACGACACCGCGCGCGAAAAACCGTGCCCGCCGATTGCAGCAGCCGCCGCGCCGCCGACCGCCGCCGCGATACCGGCTTTCGTCGCCGCAGCAACGGTGTCCGTCACCGCCTGCGGGACCGATTTGTCCCCCTGCTGCGCCGCCGCAATGGACTGGCCCGCAACGATACCGCCGCTTATGAGGGCGCCGAAAGCGCCGAAGCGAATCGCCGCATCTGCAGCTTCGCCGGGAAGATGGTGCCTATGCGACATGATTTTTCTCCTTGGGTACTCTCTCAATACCGTCCGTTCGACTTCCGCAGCCGGTCGCCGTCGGTCGCCGGGGCGTCCCGATCATCCTCCACGACGGTTGCCGTTCTCTTGTTGCGAACGGCGGCCGCGACGAGCACTGCGGCGGCACCGATGGCGGCGCCCGTCCAGAAGCGGCGATCCGAGACGGTCGCGCGATCCAGAAGACCGACTTGTGCCATCGGATCGAAGGGCGATCCATGGGAGCCGTGCAGAAGCTGCTCCACAAGCTTATCGCCGTGCCGCATGGCATGGAGCAGGTTGGAAAGCGTGTCATCGTAGGACATCGTTGTCTCCGGACGTTTCGCACCGACGTCGATGGCTGGGGAAGTACTGCCGGGAGGCCGGAGGGCTCGCTTTCAAAACCCCATAAGACGAGCCTCTTCTATCGATTGTGCAATGCATGTGTTAATAAACGCGCCACGAATACAGCTACATAACAACGAAACCAAAAGTCAATGCGTAATTAAAAATTAAAACTGGAATAATTCTAATTATAGAATCCTTTTTGTCGATTAACATTTCTGTAGATTATTGCGGCTGCGAGAGGCGCGCCCCGCCGAACATTCTGCCTATCCATGGAAAGATACCCGTGCCTGCGGTGAGCTTGAACGTAAGCCGGTCCCCGCTCCGATATTTTCGTGCGCCATGACGACATCCCTGGCGGCAAGCAGCAAATGACCCCGAAGGACGACGAACTATCCAACGGTTGTCGACCGGGGGATTGCTCGAAGGTTTCCCTCAAAAAACGCGGCGCGTGGATCGGGTGATGAACAAGAATACCGAGGTTCCGGGCGCAAGCCCTTCTCCTTCCCCACATGTCGACGGCCTTGTTCCGTTTGCGGTCGGGGTCGATGGGGACGCTACCTATCGCGGCTTGGCATGCTCTCGTTCCGGTTTTGCCTGAGCCGTTCCCGCTCTGGCTAAATCACGAACAGAAGCCAGATTGCGCCGAGAAGCAGCACATTCAGCTGCTCGGACACGTTCATGGAGCCGAAGCGCTTGCGGCGCTTGCCCACGACCTTGATGACTTCCTTGGTGATGACCTTCGGCGGGGGCGGCGGAAGTGCCGGGTTCGGCGTCCCGCGAAGCCACCGCCAGAACAGGTTCAAGGCCCAGCGCCCGTAGCGCAGCAGCGCCAGCGTGCCGCCGGTAAAGCTTCGATAGCGGACGCTGAGAAGCATCCACGCAACGATCAGAATCCAGAGCACCGTCGAGATGAGGTCGCGCAGCACGAACCACACGACCGTCCAGACGACGCTCAGGAAGAAACTCAGGACTGTCCAGATGTAAGAAAGGATGTCCATCGCTTCCCCCTGCCGGAAAGCGGGCGCAGGAGCCCGCTTTCGTCACTTCCTTTGGCGATCAGGGCCGGTAATCGTTCCGCGGCCCTTGTTCGCTATTGCTGTAGCGGCCTTGGTCACTCTGCAAAAGGGGCGTGAGCCGCCTAATAACGACGCGGCGGTTCCTGATTTCCGGTCCCTGCGTCGGTATGAGCAGGAACTGCTCGCCGTAGCCCTGCGTGACAAGGTTCTCGCGCGGAACCTGATAATACTGCGTCAACACGTCGGCCACGGCCTGCGCGCGCCGGTCCGACAGCGACAGATTATCCTCGTCGGTCCCGACCGCATCCGTGTGCCCTTCGATCAGGAACACTTCGCCCGGGTTGTGCTGCACGATGCGGTTGATCGAATCCGCGATGCCCTGAAGCAGCGGCGCCTGATCGGGCCGCACCTCCCACGATCCGAAGTCGAAATGGATCGTGTTCAGCCTGACGCTGCGCATGCGGTCGCGCACGCTCGCGCTGGCGAGCACTTCGTCGAGAGAGTAGCTGCGCGGCAGCGGCTCCACCGGCGGAGCGTACAGCGTATCGTAGATGACCTCTTCCGACGCCACGCCCGCGTCCACGATGTAATCGTCGCGCGGGATCGCGATGGCCGGGGGCGGCAGCATCACAATCGCCGCCCCGATGGCCGCAAGGCCGAGGCCCGCAGCAAGCGCGCGGTTCTCGAACAGCGTGAAGCGGCGACCGTCGGGCAGGATGCGAACGCGGCGGATCGGACGGCCGAAGCGGTCCACTTCCACTTCCACGCGCGAACCGTCCGGACGATGGAACGTCGCGAACTCGCCCCCGCCGGGAATCGGACGGCGATCCGGGCGCCCGCCGAAATGGCCGAAGTTCGCAGTCTCGTCGTGGCGGATGAACGTCTGGTTGTTAAGCCGGAAGATCTTGCGGTTGCCCGGCTCCTCGATGAAGCGGACGCCGTTCGGGTCGAAGCGCTCGTGCCGCTGCGCGTGGATATCGCGGAAGCGTTCGTTCTGAAGGCGCGTCCGCTCCTCAAGCCCCTCGCGGCTGCGCTCGCGGTCGGCCTGACGGCGCTGATCTTCCTCGATCTTGCGGCCCAGTTCGATGCGGCGCGTGTCGCGTTCCTCGACCTCGCGGCGCTGTTCGGGCGAGAAGCCCGCGCCGAACGGCGGGCGGTTACCCGGCTGCGGCTGCGCACCGCCGAATTGGGGCTGGCCACCGGCACCGCCACCGAACGGCGGCTGAGCGCCCGGCTGACCGGGCTGACCACCGAACTGCGGGCGATCACCCGGGCGGAAACCGGGCTGTCCCGGTTGCGCGCCCTGACCGAATCCTGCCGGGCCTTGTCCCTGCGCCTGCGATCCGCCCGTCTGGCCCGGTTGGCCGCCGGGAAAGCCGGGCTTCAAACCGCCCGATTGCTCGGAAGCGCCACCCGGCGCGCCTTGATCGAAGCGCCCGCCTTGCGGCTGACCCGCGCCGCCGGGCTGCTGGGTGCTCTGGCCGCCCGCCGAGCCGAAGCCGGTCGCGCCCTGTCCCTGCGGCTGCCTGCCGCCGGGTGTGCCTTGCGGCGTACCCTCGCCGAAGCGGCCGCCTTGCGGCTGACCCGCGCCGCCGGGCTGCTGGGTGCCCTGACCGCCCGCCGAGCCGAAGCCGGTCGTGCCCTGTCCCTGTGGCTGCCTGCCGCCGGGAGTGCCTTGCGGCGCACCCTCGCCGAAGCGTCCACCTTGCGGCTGACCCGCGCCGCCGGGCTGCTGGGTGCCCTGACCGCCCGCCGAGC